>JACREQ010000054.1 GCA_016218155.1 Bacteroidia bacterium | reverse complement strand
TTTTCAAAATATTATCACAATTTCTATTGAAAAATATTTTTTTAGCTTGCTTAATAGCTTTATATTTGATTAAAAATTTATGAAAAATTAGTTTTTAGACAAACTGCCGTTACAGGTAATTTTCTTGCAAAATTTAATTCTTCAGGTAATTGCATAAAAGTTAATACCAATTTTACAGGATGTTATATAGGAGGAATTTCTTTTAAAAAAGGAAATCTTTATTTGTTCGGAGCTGTAAATAATGACACTATTCTTTTGGATACATTAACTCAAATCTTTTCTTACCAAAATAATTCTTTCATTTCTAAATTTGATACTGATTTAAAAATGAAATGGGCAAAATTTATGACAACAAGCTCTATTTATACAGGTGTATCTGATATTAGCACTGATTCAGTTTGCAATAGTTACATTGTTGGTAAATTTCAACCGAATATAAACTTTGGTTCAGTTAATCTTACTACTTCCGGTCCAGAAGATTTATTTATAGCAAAATACGATTCAAATGGTGTATTTCAATGGGCAAGGCAGGGTTATAATACAACAGGAGGCGTATATTCGCCATTTATTAAATCACTGAATAACGGCGATTTTTATATTGCAGGTCCTTATGACGGCACAGAGCTGAAATTCGGAACTTTTACAATTTCTTATGTAAATGCATACATAGCAAGATATGATAATGCCGGTAATGCTTTAAATGTAATTACTTTGCCCGGCAGTGGGTACTGCGAAGGTTTATCGGTTGATACAGCAGATAATTTTTGTATTATAGGATATTTTGGTGGTACTTTAAATATTGGAGCCTACAGCGTAACTTCTCATGGTTTTGGCGATGTATATGTAGCCAAACATGATATGATTACACGCGAAGGTTTAAAAATGTTAAACACAAATAACCAGCTTATTATTTATGCCAACCCCAATGCAGGCAAATGCACTATAACAATACCCAATGAGTTTAATACCGAAACAAAACTAACCCTGCAAATATTCGATAACACAGGCCACTTATTACAACAAACCCCTGTAGAAATGCTCCAGGATAAAATTAGCGTAAACATAACAGCCGAAGCAAAAGGAACATACACGGCTGTATTAAGCAATGGTAAGAAATCATATACGGGGAAGATAATATTTGAGTAAAAACAAAAGGAATAGTAAGCAAAACACTTACTATTCCTTTAAAAATATTATGAAAACAATAAATGTAATTCTTAAAATGCAAAAGTTATTAGGTTTACGCCTTATACCTTATACCTTATGCCTTTTTCTGACTTTTAACTTTCAGTTTTCAACTTCAAACTGCTTTTCCCAGTCATGGCAATGGGCAAAATCAGGAGGTGGTGC
>JACREQ010000053.1 GCA_016218155.1 Bacteroidia bacterium | reverse complement strand
TATTTGACATAAATTAATAAGTATGTTAAAAGTAGTAATCGTTGATGACGAAAAAAGCGGTGTAATTGCCCTTGAACTATCGCTGAAAGAATTTTGTCCGGAGGTAGAGGTTGTAGGAGTTGCACATTCAGCACTTGACGGGATAAAGGAAATTCAGACTAAATCCCCGGATCTTGTGTTCTGCGACATTGAAATGCCATTTATGTCCGGTATTGAAATGATAGAAAAAATTTCTAACAGAACTTTTGATGTGATATTTGTTACAGCATATAATCAATATGCAATAAAAGCATTTAAATTAAGTGCTACCGATTACATTTTAAAACCGGTTAACGTATTGGAATTAATTAATGCAATAAAAAGAATACAAGAAAAAAGAAAATTTGTTATTGACTCTAATGTGAAAATGGAGAATCTAAAATATGCACTTTCAGGTAAAATAAGCTTACCTTGTATTGACGGTTCTGAATTTGTTAAAATAGAGGAAATTATAAGAGTTGAAGCTGATGGTAGTTATTCTAAGATATTTACAAATGATGGAAAAATGAGACATGTTACAAAAAATTTAAAATTTTTTGAAGAGTCTCTAGAAACAGAAAGTTTTTTTAGAACACATAAATCTCATTTGATTAACCTTAGCTATATAAAAAAATATAGTCCGTTAAAGGATGGTGGAATTATTCAAATGTCAGATGGTTCTGAAATATTAATTTCACGAAATGTGAAAAATGAATTTAGCGAAATGCTTAACAGGTATATAAAGTAAAGCAGCAGGGAATGAAAATAAGTAAAATAAAAACTTTGCTTTTTTTACTTTTTTTATTGGTTATTAAACCGGAAGTATTTTCTCAGACTTCAACTGTTTTAGACAGCCTTAAAGTTTTAATTCGTAATACTAAAATCGATACTGTAAAGGTTAATTTATATAATAAATGCTTTAAATTTATAAGTATTGAAGACACATTAGCAGCAGAAAAAAATTATTTAATTTCTTTTAAATTATCAAGAAGTATTCGATATACCCTTGGAATGGCAGATGCTATGGCTGGTTATGCTGATTATTTAGTAAGTTGTTATAAAAATGATAAAGCAGTAGTATATAACAAAAAAGCAATTCCAATTTATATTTGGAAATTGCATAGTTCAGCAAGTGATCAACAAGCAACAGATATTTATAATAAAATTGCAAAGTGTTATTCAAATAATGGATTTGCCTATATTAATGCCGGTGATTACAAAAAAGCAATCAGTCAATTTAATAATTCTTTAAATAATTATGAGATTGTTAATAATGATAATGGAATTTCATTATGTTACAATAACTTGTCTATATGTTATAAATATATTGGCGATTATACTGTTGCAATAGATTATTCCCAGAAAACGTACTCTGTTGCTAAGCAGAATAATGATAAAAATTTGATGGCTGGAAGTGCATTTAATATCGCATCAATTTACGAGAAGTTAAATAATAACACCAAAGCTTTAAAATATGTTCAATTATCTTTAAGAATTGCAGAGGGAATTAAGTTTGATAAAGGTATTGCAAAATGTTATAATAGTATTGGTACATTACATTATAAGCAAAAAAATTATAAAACGGCATTAAGTTATTTTATAAAATCATTAAAATTAAAGCAAAAGACTAATGATAAAATAGGAATTGCTCATACTTTTAATAATATTGGACTGATATATATGAGCACAAAAGAAGATGTAAGTGCAATTGATAATTTTGAAAAAGCTTTACAGGGATATACAGAAATTGATAATGTTCAGGGACAGGCATTTTGTTTAAACAATATAGCTTTAGTGTATAAAGACAGAGGAAATTATAATAAAGCGTTAGATTATTTGCACAAATCAGTAGCAACTGCCAATATAATTAATGATATCCCAAATGTTGGTTCTTATCTTGTTAACATTGCCGATATTCTTAATTTAATGGGAAATTATAACGAAGCAATTGAGTACTCTAAAAAGTCGCTGGAAATAAACTTAAAATTAAATTATACCGAAAGAATTAATCAGGCGTATGCTGCACTGTCATTATCATATGAGAAGCTAAATGACTTTAATAAATCCCTCGAATATTTTAAACTTTATTCTCAAACAAATGACAGCTTGTTCAGTAAAGAAAAGAACAAACAAATGATAGAACTGGAAGCAACGTATCAGCTTGATAATAAACAAAAAGAAATCGAAAATTTAAATCGTGATAAACAAATTAAGGATGCAGAAATAAAAAGACAAACAGCACAAAAGCTTACTTTTCTTTTAGGGCTATTGCTGATGATAATTATAACAATTGGAATATTAAAAAGGTATTATGATAAGCGAAAAGCGAATCAAATATTAACATTACAAAAAATAGAGATATCTGAAAAAAATTCGGAACTGTTTACTCAAAACGAAGAAATACTTTTGCAGAAAACAAAACTTGAAGATAACCTGGTTTATACAGAAAAACTACAGGAAGTATTAAAGGCAGATCTTTCAAAATATAAGCAAGTGGCATTAAAAAAATTAATTAATCCTCATTTTATTTTTAATTCGCTTAACTCTATTCAGAGTTTTATTTTGCAGAATGATAAACTACAAGCCAGTATTTACCTTTCTAAATTTTCTGATTTAATGCGTAAAACATTAGAGTATTCTCAAAAGGATTATATCTCATTAAACGAAGAGCTTGAAGCGTTAAAATTATATTTAGAACTTGAGCAAAAACGATTTGATGGAAAATTTGATTTTGAAATTATAACAGATAGCAAAATAGATAAGAATGAATGTAAAATACCTCCAATGATTTTTCAGCCGTTTGTAGAAAATTCAATATGGCATGGCTTTATGCATAAAGAGAGTAATGGAATGCTATTAATAAACCTTAAGCTTGATGATTCAGGTATAATGGTTATTTGTAATATAGAAGATAATGGAATCGGTCGCGAAAAATCAAAAGAGATTAATAAAAACAGAATAAAGCGTGAGTCGCATGGTATCGAAATAACAAATCAACGATTGAGTATATTAAACTCATTATATAATCTTGATATCCAAATTATATATTTCGATTTAAAAGATAAAGAGGGAAATTCTTCAGGAACAAAAGTGACATTTAATTTTCCTTATATTGTGAATAATTTTGACATAACATAATTAATTATGAAAATATTATACGGTGTTCCCGGCGAAGGAATGGGTCATGCAACAAGGAGCAAAGTAATTATTACACACTTGCTAAAAGCACACGATGTGCGCATTGTATCTAGCTCAAGAGCGTATGAGTTTTTAAACAAACAATTTCCGGGAAAAGTATATGAAATAAAGGGATTAAACTTTGTTTATAAAGATGGTGGAGTTGAGAAATTAAAGACTTTTCAGAGCATTTTAAAAAAATCGCCGCACGATTTATTCGAGAATTTTAAAGCGTACAAAAAAATTAATAAAGAGTTTACTCCGGATATTGTTATAACAGATTTTGAAACTTCGGTATATTTATATGGAAAATATATAAAAGTACCAATAATTGATGTTGATAATATCCAGGTAATAAGTAGGTGCAAGCTTGAAATTAAAATTCCAAAGGAAGAAAAATTTAATTATAACCTTGCCAAAACAATTTGCAAATACAGAGTGCCGGATTGTGATAACTATTTGCTTTCAACTTTTTTTGATGCAGAAATAGTAAAAGAAAACACAACTTTTATTCCGCCAATATTACGAGATGAAATAATTAATGCAAAAACTGAATATAAAGATCATATATTGGTTTATCAGACTTCATCCAGTCAGCAGAATCTTATTAAAGTTTTAAATGAAGTTGAGGGTGAAAAGTTTCTTGTTTATGGCTGTAATGTTGATGAGGTAAATGGGAATTGTACTTTAAAAAAATTCAGCGAAACAGGTTTTATACAGGATCTTGCTACCTCAAAAGCAATTATTTCTAATGGTGGGTATTCGTTAATAAGCGAAGCAGTTTATCTTCATAAACCTATCTGTTCATTTCCTATAATAAATCAGTTTGAACAATATATGAATGCTGCGTACATTGAAAAACTAAATTACGGAAAACACCTTGCAGAATTTAACTCAACGGGAATAAAGGATTTTTTACAAAACATAGATTTATACAAGAAAAGCATTAATAATTATAAGCAAAACGGAAACGAAAAAACTTTTAAAGAGCTTGATAATCTTTTGTATATTTACATGAATAAAAAATATTAGCCAAAATAAATAAAACTAAATATAGCAAGTCTTATATTTACATTAGATATTTAAGTATGAATTATTATACAAATAAATGAATTATGCACAAGGGGTAAAAAAAGAAAAAATGGAGAGCTTATGAAAAAACTAATTATTTCTTTTGCAATTATAATGTTGAGTTGTGAATTTATTTTTGCGCAATTATTAATAACAACGACAGCCAGCCATTCAGTTTGTTATGGCTCATCTACAATATTAACAGTAACTGCTTCAGGTGGTGTACCTCCATACACATATCATTGGAGTGAACAGACAGTTGACTCTTCTTCTATTACTGTTTCGCCCATTAGCTCTACAACATATTCAGTTTATGTTACAGATAATAATGGAAATACTAGTCAGACAAATTTTATTACACTTTATGTTTCTCCACCAATAATTTTTAATATTATTGCAAATAAGGATTCAATATGTCCAGGTGAACAGGTATTACTCGCTCCTGTAGTTTCCGGTGGTACGGGTCCTCCTTATGTATTCCACAATCAGGATGGTCAAATAGTAACTCCTCCGATTTTTATTAATCCAATGTACACAGGCTGCTATTTATTGTCTATTGAAGATGCATTCGGATGTATTGATTCAAGTTATGCATGTATCTATGTTATGCCTTCTCCGCCAGTCGGATTTTTGGCTAATCCAACATCAGGATGCCAACCACTAACTGTAAATTTTAATGAACTATATCCTGTTGATGGAAGAACATTTGTCTGGGATTTTGGTGATATGGCGAATTTATCACTGGCTCACAGTCCAAATCATACATACACTGACTCAGGAGTTTATTCAGTAAGTTTAAAAGCGACTTCATCATTTGGATGTATTACTGAACTAACAATGAATGATTTAATTTCTGTTTATCCAAAACCTGTAGCTAATTTTAATTACCACCCAATTGTATCTAATGCTAATGATACAATAGATTTTTCAAATTTATCTCAGGGTGCATCTTCATATATTTGGGCTTTTGGTGATGGTGATTCTTCGAGTATAATAAATCCAATTCACCTGTTTCCAAATTCAGGATATTGGCATGTTTCATTAATTGCAATATCAGATATGGGTTGTAGCGACACTATATCTACTGTTATAACAGTGAATATAGATGAAGTAAATTTATATAATAAAATTAAGTGTTATCCAAATCCAGTTTTTGATAAATTCACTATTGAATCTGAATCATTAACAAATATATCTTTAGAAATACTCAATTCTCAAGGACAAAGTATTAAAAAAATTAAATTAACAAACAATGTGAATAATATAAATTTAAAAGAATTACCAAAAGGACTTTATATAATTAGAATTTATACTGACAATGGAATAATTGAAAAAAAATTAGTAAAGCAATAATCGAGTAAATATTCTATGACGTAAAACCACCAGTGCATGATAAAAAGTTAAAATTTAGCAAGCTGTTATGATCAACTTGACACATATAACATTAATCAATATTAATAGCGGTATGGCATCGATTGCAAGCAAATGCACGTTGTTTTAGCTTCAACCATTAGACACTATTAAAATGAATATGATCTATTATTTTCTGATAATTCTTGTATCTCTCAGTTGTACACAAACGGATGACAAAGGAGATGAATTAAAATGGACCAAGCCCGATTTAGAAGGTCATTGGAAATTATATGATACAGAAATTGTTGATAAAGTCCCATTTTTAAACCTGCAGGCTCCCGAACCAGATCCCAAGAAAATGGTTTTTGAAGACAGTCCCTGGGATTCATATACAAAGTACGACTTGGTTTTTGAAGATGACTCCATGTATCAGGTCAATTATCCGATACAGGCATATACACCGGTTCACTATTTTCTTGATTCTGGTTATTTGCACGTTGGTACGAAAGATGATATATATGCTTATCCAGCAGAACTTGTTAATGATACTTTGGTTTTTTACAGGCCTTTAAGATCCGAACCCGGGTATTTCAAAGAAAAGTATCTAAGAACGAACTTCAACGATAGTATTTTAAATGTTATGAAAAGGTATGGGATTAACTACCCTGAACTTGCTGGTACATGGCTGTTAGTGCGTGAAGAGGATTATGATTATGGAACACATTACGAATTGAAATTTCCTCATTCAATTCCGGATTCAATTGAATTTAGCAGAGAACAAATGATATCAGCACTTAAAGACGAGAAGACTTATATGATGCTTACTGATGGCGTTAAACGGGATTATTCCTTTTTTTATAGTAAATATCATATTTATTTTAAACCCGGAAAATGGTACAAGGAGGAGGAGCCTTTGATTTATTTTTATAGATAGTAAATAGAAAACAAATACTAATAACTGTACTTAATACCAACTAAAACCATACAGGCAGTAATAACAATATGACAAAAAAATACTACTTGAAACCTATTTGCGGTTTGACAATCCTTTGCCGCAGCGGAGTGGCAGACTGCAGGCAAATATTCGTTGCTTTGTTACTTCGACTGTTGACACCAACTTTATGAAAACTCTAACAATAAATATTGTCTTACTATTTATGACAATTATATCATTTGGACAAACTGCATTTTTTGAAAATTACAATTTTAATAATGGTGGTTATTATATAATTGGGACATATTCAGAAAGTGACAGAAATTCCTTAAAAGATAGTCTTGGTGAATTTTACACAAATGATATTTCAATCTTAAATCAATTTAAAAAGGATTGGGTTTTTGATATACCAGGTAAACAATATGCTTGTGGCTATCATTACGACATTTCGGTTTGTAAAAATGGAGAAATAATCGAAAGTTTTGCAATAAATCTAAATTGTTCAGAGATAGTTTCTAGAAAAGGATATTTTTATTTTGACTCAAATAAATTAAGGAAGTTTTACGGAAAACTAAAAACTGCTTATAGTAAAACAATCAAATTTATTTCACTAACAGAAGCAAGAGAATATAGAGCAAAGATTTTATTGGACAGCACACTTATTATGACACCTTCACCCAATTGGTCTGAGTTTGAAGGCGAATTCGATTTTACATATAAATGTAAGGAAGGTACAACAACCTGTTTAGAAAAGGAAGATAGTTTAAAATCTGTAATTCTTCAAGAAATTTCTAAAACATATCCTGAAGAAAAATTTGAATTGTCAGATAGAGGTGGATCTTTAACTGAAATAGATCAAATAATAAGCTGTAATAAATCACTTTCTGACAAATTCAATCTATTTTATCGTGACGTAGAAGGATACTTTGGGAAATGGAGGCCATATAGTCTATCACTTGAAACATACTGGACAATAAAGCAAAAATAAAAGAAGGTGCTAACATTACCATCCAAAACATCGTGCAGAATGGAAAGCCTAACAATTAATACAATAAATTATCAAATGGTAGAAATCCCCGAAGGAAAGATTGTATTACGAGATGACAGGATAAAAACTAAATGGACAGTTGAGATAAAGCCATTTTTACTGGCAAAATATCCTGTTACTCAGGAATTATATTTTGAAGTCACTAAAGAATCTCCAAGCTATTTTAAGGGAAATAAAAAACCAGTTGAAACAGTATCGTGGAAAGATGCAGTAATATTTTGCAATTTACTTTCTGATAAATCAGGACTAAAACAATGTTATACTTTAAATAGTAACGAAGAAATATTATTTAATCATTTAGCAAATGGTTACAGGTTGCCAACAGAAGCTGAGTGGGAATATGCATGCAAAGCAGGTACTTCAGAAATAAGATATGGAAACATAAATAATATTGCATGGTATAAAGAAAATTCCGAAAAAACTACGCATGATGTTGGATTGAAAGAACCAAACTCGTGGGGATTGTTTGATATGTTAGGAAATGTTTGGGAATGGTGCTCCGATATTTATGATGAGTCTGTTTATGGTTCGTACCGGATTTTTCGCGGTGGTGGTTGGAATGATGAAGAAAGAGGTTGCCTTGCTACCAATCGCAGACGTAGTCACCCAACTTCGTTTAAAATTGATGATCTTGGATTTCGGTTAGCTAGAAATTTGTAAAAATTGATATGCTGAGCGTCCACCGCGACGGCAATGTCATTGACTTAAGCTAAAACTCCATGTAGTTCTCGATTGAACTCGAACTAGCATTCTAGCTTGTTCCTCAGCCGCAGAGCGGCTGAGGAACAATTTCTATTTGCAACTTCGAGTAGCAAAGCGTATCGAGAAGTAAGCAAATGGATTAACAAAATTAAATTTTCTTAAGTCAATGACATTGACCGCGATGGTGAGTTCAATCGAGAACTACTAGAAGCATTAGTTTAACGTTAGTTCGATATAATTTGTCATTCTGTCTGCCGCGGCAGAGTAGAGAAGAACACTTTTCTTGCGAAGCAAAATCTATATTTTGACAAATAGATTACCGTCGGTGAGAAAGTTCTTCGTTTTGCTCGTATGACAATTAGGTTGTTCTGTAATGGAGAGACATTTAAATAATTGTATATATATCGAACTCACTTTAATAAAATAGATTTCTGGGCATGCCGGGAATTACATCTGTTTTTTAATTTCTCACAGAGTCTCCTATAATGGGCTCTGTGCAAAAATAATTTTTCACCGTAAAATTAATATGCCTGAATAACAGCATTATACACTTGTTTTATAAAAAATTATATAAATATTCGTCGTATATATAAAATACTTATATATATTTGTGCGTTTAATATTCATAAAATTTACGCAAAATGGCATCAAACGATTTATTAAAAGGCACCCTAAAACCAATAATTCTTAAGTTATTATCGGAAAATAAAAGAATGTATGGTTATGAAATAACACAGTCAGTAAAAGAATTATCAAAAGGTAAAATTGAACTTACTTTTGGGGCACTTTATCCAATTCTGCATAAATTAGAACAGGATGGTGCAGTAGTTACAGAAGCAGAAATAATAAATAACCGAAACAGAATTTATTATTCTTTAACCGAAACTGGAAAAAGTACAGCACAAGAAAAAATTGCAGAACTTGAAGAGTTTGTAAATACATTGAGAACATTGTTAAAACCAAATTTCGGATTAGAATATGTGCTTGCTCGATAAACATCAGGTAGATATTATTGTTGCCGACGTACAGTTGGCAGGAATAACATTTTCTCATTTGCCGGATGATCTGGTAGATCATATTTGTTGCGAGATAGAGAATCTGATGGGTAAAGGAGATAATTTTAAACAAGCATATGAAAAGGTTAAGATGCAGGCAGGTATTTCTGCTTTAAAAAAAGTTGAAGAAAATACTAAATTATTAATCGATAAAAAATACAGGCTTATGAAAACAACAATGAAAGTAACCGGGATAATTTCTTTGATTTTACTTGGACTCGCAACAGTGTTCAAAATAATGCACTGGCCTGGCTCAGGTATAGGATTTGTGACAGGTTTTACCACTTTATTTATGGTGTTTTTTCCACTGGCAGTTTTTACAAATTTTGTGTATGCAAATAAAAAACAAAATCTGTTTTTGCACATTGCTGCTTTATTAGGAGGCATGATTTTTATGATAGGTGTAATGTATAAAATAATGCATTGGCCCGGATCTGGTATAATGATAATGATTGGTTATCTTTTTATATTGTTATTATTTCTTCCTACATTGTTAATAGTGCATATAAAAAAAGCAAAATCCAGAAAAGATAAATTAATTTATATTCTTGGTGCGTTGTCGATAATAATATATGGCTTCTCAAATATGTTTAAAATGTTTCATTGGCCGGGGGCATCTGTTCTAATGTTATTTGGGGCATTTCTTTTAATTTCTGTTTTTCTACCTCTTTTTACATGGAGAAGAATACAACTTGAAGGAAAAATTACCGGACAATTTGTGTATATTATTACGATTTTTATGTTTTTAATTCTTTTTACTTCACTGATTGCTTTAAATGTGTCAAGTAATGTTATGAATGGTTTTACAAATCAGGCAAACAATCAGGAAATATTGAATGACTATTTAATAAAAAAGAACTTAGATTTATACACAGAAATTGAGAATATGACAGATACTCTTGACATAAAAGCTAACGCAGTAAAAATTAAAAAAACAGCTGATGAATTGTGTCATTATATTGATAATATTCAAATTAAATTATTAACTGTAATAGATAATATTGATGAAGAAAGTTTAGCAGAGCTTTTAAAAAATCCAGAAAACATTAAATACAAAGACAATACAGATGTTGTTTTTCTTTATATGATAGGCGAAAGGGGAACTGGAGAAGCCATTGTATTAAAACAAAAGTTAACAGAATTTAAATATATGATGATTGAAAAGTTTAGTAATGATAAAAAATTTATTGAGCAACTTAATAGTTTTTTCAATTTTTCTGTTAATTATAATCATGGGGAGCCAGAACCATGGGATATTTATAACTTTTATGATAGTTCATTAATTCAAGGGATAAGTAAATTAAAAGAATTACAAACCAGTATTCGGTATAGCGAATCTATTGCTTTAGATAAATTAATTATTAGAAACACAAACCTTTAAATTTAAAAACTATGAAAAAGTTCATTTATATATCAGGAATTGCAAGTGCAAACTTAATGTTTTTAGGTTCAATGTGTAAAGTACAGCATTGGCCTGGTGCAAATATATTTCTTGTTTTAGCAGTGTTTTTGTTTTGCTTTGTATTTTTACCAGTTGGACTTTACCAGAGTTATAAAAACAGTACTGGGAAAAAATATGGTCTATTGTACGTTGTTAGTTTTATTGTATTCTTCATTGTTTTTATAAGTGCCTTATTTAAAGTTTTACACTGGCCTGGAGCTGGTTTGTTGTTATTAATAGGAATACCAATACCGTTTATATTATTTCTTCCTGTATACATTATTCAAACAAGAAAAGATAAAAACTATTCGATGATAAATTTTATGGGAATAATGTTTGGATTAATATTTTTAGCAGTATATAGTTCAATGTTATCTATTAATGTGAGCGGGTCTGTTTTAAGAAGTTTTGAAAAGCAATATTATTCTAACCTTAATAAAGTTATTTTGCTTTATTCAAATGAAGAAAATAATGGCAAAAATGCCGAAGTGATTAAGAAAGGAAAAGAACTTTGTAGTTTTATTGAAATGTTAAAAAGCGAAATATTAGAAATCTCTGGTAATGGTAAAATTGAAAAAATGAATAATTCAATTTATGGGATCGACAACAGTGATGTTGCATCAAGAATTTTAATTAATGACGAAAAATATTCATCACTTGATGAGTTAAAAGTAAAAGTAAAATCTTTTAGGGAAGCTTTGTTGTCTTCAGAAAATAGCAGTTTAGAGTTAAAAACACTTGCAAACAAACTGCTTGATGTTGACTATAATCTTGAACCTGAGAAGCAAGATGGAAAATCAATTACCTGGGAAAATAAAGAATTTTTATCTTATCATATGATTATTGTTATAGATGCTCTTACCAGATTAGAGAGTAATGTAAAATTTATAGAAAAAGAATTGCAATAAAGGGCTAAATAATTATTTAAAAGATAAGGTCGCCAACTTTAAATGTTTGGCGACTTTTTTGCTTATTAGGTTATGTGTAGTCAGATAAGTTACATAAAAACAACTAAATAGTAAATATTTTATATCAAATAAACCTAAACTTTTTAGGTCATAATTTTATAACTTTTTTACCAAATTATATGACAAATACTTTCAGGGCTAAAAATATATTTGTAACGTGAAAATTTGTAAAATTTAATTCTAACCAAATATGACCAAAAAGATTTATTTACTTCAAATTATGATAACAGTATTGGTAACTCTGTTGTCTTTTCCTTTTAATACTATTGCACAGCAATGGGGTTTGTATACTTTGTATGCTACAAAAAACGGAACTCAGGCTTATTTAATTGATACAGCAAATACACCTGTTGTATATAAAACATGGACATTTCCCTCAACTGCAAAAAACGCATACTCAACATATCTGATACCGGGAGATACTTTGGTAAGAACATCTACATATAAAGCCACAGGAGCACCTGGTTCTGGTGGTGTTACCGGTAAAATTCAAAAAGTAAGATGGGACGGAACAGTGGTTTGGGAAATGACTTATTCGTCAACAACAACACAAATGCACCATGATATATTGCCAATGCCAAATGGTAACGTAATGTTTATTTCTTATGAAACCAAAACAGCAACACAGGCAACACAGGCAGGATCTTCATCTGCCAGTACATTTTATTCTGAAAAAATTGTTGAGGTTAAACCAACAGGAGTTGGTACTAATTCGGCAAATTGGGGCTATACTGTAGTTTGGGAATGGAAGCTCTGGGATCATTTATGTCAGAATTATAATTCTGCAAAAGATAATTATGTAACTTCAATTGTAGATAATCCACAATTACTAAATATTAATTATACCGGTTCGGGCAGTTTACCTGACAGATACCATATGAATGGTTTGGATTATAATGCTCAACTAAATCAGATTGTTTGCAGTATGCATTTTATGAATTCAGTTTTTATAATAGATCATAGTACAACAACTGCCGAAGCAGCCGGTCATACCGGTGGTGTTTCGGGAAAAGGCGGAGATTTTCTTTATCGTTGGGGAAATCCTGCATCTTATGGTGCTTCAGGAACAACAATATTTAACACTATACACGATGCGCATTGGGTATCAAGTGATAATTCTCTTTATCCAAATTATCTTTGTGGATATAACAATCAGGGTGGAACAGGAGGAAAAACAGCAATTGATGTCTGGAATCCACCATACAATGGAAATAACTATACATTAACTGCCGGTCAAGCTTCTCCTTCTACATATGCATATCAATATAACAGTGCATTTACAGCAACAAATGAAGGAAATTCTCAGCAGTTACCAAATGGAAATATGCTTGTTAATAATGCTTTTGGAAATATTTATGAGGTAAATTCTGCAGGAACAACTCTTTGGACAAAAACAGCAGCAAGTTCTTCTCATGCATACAGATATACAAAATGTTATGTGAGGGGTCCAATTGTTACTGCAAGCACTTCCGAATCATCAGTTTGTTTAGGAGATTCTGTAACATTAAACTCAAATGCTGTATCTGTTACAGAAGCAAGCCCTACTTATACATATGAATGGTCATCTGGCGAAACATCACAAAATCCTGTAGTAGTTCCTTCAGCTAATACTGTGTATACTGTTACCATTACAAATACTGCTATTGGATGTTCAAGTACAGCCTCTGTTTCTGTTAATGTGTTATCTGCTCCTGCAATCCCGGTAGTAACTCAAAATCTGAATTCCCTTATATCTACAGTTGCTAATTCTTATCAATGGTATCAGGATGGTGTGTTGATTAATGGCGAAACAAACCAGAGTCTTGATGTATTAACAGATGGGCAATATCAGGTAGAAATTACTGATATTAATGGATGTACTGCTATTTCTACTCCATTTTCTTTTATTTATTCAAGTATTAATTCAAATTTATCAAATGAGTCACTTGAGGTATATCCAAATCCTACAAGCGGATTGATTAATTTTGATGGGAATAATCTTTTTAATATTATTATTACAAATGCCTTCGGTACTGTTGTTGCAACTAGTGAGAATATAAATTCTTTCGATTTATCTAATTATTCTAATGGGATTTATTATCTTGCAATAACTTCTAAAGAAGGTAAGGTTACTAATAAAAAAATAATTCTGATAAAATAATAACAATGAATACTAGGTATCTTTTTGCTTTGTTAATTCTGATAGTATTAACAAAGTGTATAACAGCTCAGGTCTTTACAAACTATACTGTTGCAACAAGCGGATTACCAGATGATTTTGTGAATGGTGGAGTAGCTATTGACCAGAATAATAACAAATGGTTTGGTACAGGCTCAGGAGTTGCAAAATTCGATGATGTAAATTGGACTGTTTATACAACAGCTGATGGACTAATTGATAATTTTACTACCTGTATTGCAGTTGATATAAATAATAATGTTTGGGTTGGAACAAATTCAGGGTTAAGTAAATTTAATGGAAGTACTTGGACAAATTATACAACTGCTGATGGATTACCAATTGATGCAATAAATGATATTAAAGGAGATTCAAATGGTAATGTATGGTTGGCAACTTATGCCGGACTTTCAAAATTTAATGGTACTACGTTTACAAATTATACAATAGCTGATGGTTTGTCGGTTGATTTAATAACAAATGTTACAACAGATGCATCTAATAATGTTTGGATGGGTACTTTAGGCGCAGGTATTTCAAAATTCAACGGAACTTCATTTACAAATTTTGGACCCTCATCAAATATTGTTGATACAAATGTTACAGCGATTGCAGTTGACCATAATGGGAATAAATGGGCCGGAACATTTTTTGGTGCCTCGGTTTTTAATAATAGCGATGTTTGGGCTACAAATTATACAACTCTTGATGGTCTATATGGTAATTATGTGCGAGACATAAAAGAAGATTCGCATGGAAACATTTGGTTTGGAATTTTTGTTGATTATCTATTTGATGGTGCAATAACAAAATTCGATGGTACAAACTGGGTTTCGTATGCTATGCCACAAGGGTTAGTTGATTATCAGGTTAAACGTCTGGCAATCGATCAACAGGATAATGTGTGGGTTGCAACTGGATTAGGAGTTTCAAAATTACAAGTTGTTACAGGAATACAGAACGTTTATAGTAATGATTCATTTTGCGTTTATCCAAGCCCTGCAAACGAAGTTGTAAATATTTCTTTTAATGATAATATAGTATTGTCAAAACAGAAAATTGAAATATATAATTCTTTAGGTCAAAAGATGCAAGAATTTGTTCCGGAAAGAATGAATGTTTCAATTTCTATGGAGAAATACACTAATGGATTGTATTTTGTTAAATCTGGATCGAATTCAACAAAAATTACAGTAAAGAAATAGCAAATTATTATTTTACATGTTAAAAAGATGCACATTGTTATTATTTTTTCTCCCGTTATTGTTAATGGGACAAAAGTTTGCTATAATTGGCGATTATAGGGGAGGTGATACAAATGCATTCAAAGTTTCTCAGTTGGTAAAAAGCTGGAATCCTGACTTTGTAGTAACAACGGGCGATAATTTTAGTCCGACTCAGGGAACAATAGATTTTCAGGTTGGTAAATTCTATAATGAATTTATATTTCCTTATGAGGGCTCATATGGTGTTGGAGATACTGTTAATAGATTTTTTCCTGCAATTGGTAATCACGATGTTGAGGGAAGCGGATTAACCGAATATCAAACTTATTTTACTTTACCGGGTAATGAAAGGTATTATGATTTTGTTAAAGGTAATTGTCATTTTTTTATTCTAAACAGCGACTACACAGAAGTGGATGGTAATACAAGTACATCTATTCAGGGAATGTGGTTACAGAACTTACTAGCTTCATCCGTTTCAAAATATAAATTAGTATTTCTTCATCATCCGCCCTTTACTTCAGGAGCTCACGGCTCAAGTGTTTTTGCTCAGTGGCCATTTAAGCAATGGGGTGCAACAGCTGTTTTAGCTGGTCATGATCACGATTATGAAAGATTGCTGATTGATAGTTTACCATATTTTGTTTGTGCTGCCGGGGGTGCTGCTTTATATACTACTTTTACAAATTATCCGGGAACCCAGCATTTTTATGCAGATAACTTTGGAGCATTATTGGTTGATAATTATAATGATAGTTTGTTATTTAGTTATTATAATATTGAAGATTCTTTAATTGACAGTTATGTTATTAGATACAATTCTGCAGGTATTAAACCAATAGCAATTGAAACATTTAACACTAGCAATATTTTACAATGTTATCCAAATCCATTATCTGCAGAATCAAAGATTAAGTATTTTCTTGATTCTGATAATAAGGTTATTTTAAATATTTATAACTCTTCTGCTGAAAAAATTGCCACATTGGTAAATACAAAACAAACAAAAGGTGAACATGAATTTATATGGAATACTGCAAATATTTCTGATGGAGTGTACTCAATATCTCTTCGTGTCGGCTTGAAAAAGTATCATATTAAAGCAATAAAAACTGAAAACAAATAAGTCATGAAAATGATCTTAAAACTGAAAATCTCAAGAGTATTCTTTTTAATATTGTTATTTATTAGTTTTTCATTACAATCAAAATCACAAAATGATTTTTACGATAATAACAATGTTCGCGAAATAAGATTATATTTTTCTCAGTCAGATTGGGATCATAAACTCGACAGCTTATTTGTTGAAGGTCTGGAAGGACGTTTACTTGCTTCTGTAACAATTGACGGTGTTGCTTTAGACAGTGTAGGTGTAAGATATAAGGGCTATAGTTCTGTAGATACTGCAACAGTAAAAAATCCTTTAAATATTGAACTTGATTATATTATTCCTTCACAGGAATATCGTGGTGTAACAAAGCTGAAATTAAGTAATGTAATACACGATCCTTCTTTTGTTCGCGAAGTATTATCGTATGAGATTGCAAGAAAATATATGCCGGCATCAAAAGCAAATTATGCAAATGTATATATAAACGATACATTAATGGGTTTATATAACAACGTGGAAGCAGTAAATAAAAATTTTGCTGAAACTCATTTTGGAACACGTTACAATTCCTTCTTTAAAGGTAATCCGGCAGTTCTAAATTATCCAACAGGTGCAAACTCAAATCTGCAATATTACAATACTGACAGTACTTCTTATTATCCATTTTATTCATTGGAATCTGATTTTGGGTGGACTGATTTGTATCGCTTTATTAATATTTTAAATAACCAGACTGACAGTATTGAAAATGTGCTAAATGTTGATAGAGCTTTATGGATGCTTGCTTTGGATTATGCCCTTGTAAATTTAGATAGTTATATTGCTTATTCGCAAAATTACTATTTATATCAGGATAAAAATAAAAGGTTTAATACAGTGTTATGGGATATGAATATGTCATTTGGTAGCTTTAGATTATCAGATGGAGGTACTTCTGCAATGACAGGTGGCCTTACAATTACTCAGGCAAAAAATCTGAATCCATGTGGTTTGCTTACTTACTCGGTTTCGCAAAGACCATTAATAAAAAAGTTACTACAAAACAATATGTGGAAAAAAATGTATCTGGCACATATTAGAACAATTGTAAATGAGAATTTTGTTACGGGAAATTACTATTCACGGGCGCAGCAGCTTCAGCAATTAGTTAGTAACAGCGTTCAGAATGATTTTAATAAATTTTATAGTTATTCTGATTTTATTAATAATATTGATACAACCGTTGGAGGAACAGGTGGAATGATACAGTACCCGGGAATAAAAGATTTTATTCAGGGAAGAACAACTTATTTAAGTAATTATTCCGGGTTTCAGGGAGCTCCAACAATTAGCAATATTATAGATTCAGTATTATTTGGGAACAAAATATGGATAACTGCAAAAATAAATTTTCCCGACAGCTGTTTTCTTGCATATCGATACGGTATCTATGAAATTTTTAATAAAGTTAAAATGTATGATGATGGTGCACATAATGATGGTATTGCCGGAGACAGTGTTTATGGAGCAGCTATAAATGATTCCATATTAATACAATATTATATTTATGCTCAAAATTCCACTTCAGGTGTATTTTCACCAGAGCGAGCTGAATACGAATTTTATACTATTCAAAAAGTCTCTGCCAGTAACGTTGTTATAAACGAATTTATGGCTGATAATGTTGATTACATTACTGATAATTATAGCGAATACGAAGATTGGATTGAGTTATATAACAATTCAACAAATGATTTTAATATGTCAGGTTTATATCTTTCAGACGACAGATCAAACTTTATGAAATGGCCATTTCCTGATACAACAATTGGTGCTCATAGCTATTTAGTAATTTGGGCTGATAACGATGCTATTCAAACTGGTTTACATACAAATTTTAAATTGTCTAAAACAGGAGAAGCATTGTTTCTTTCATATTCTCCAACAAATATTCTTGATTCAATTACATTTGGTTTGCAAACTTCTGATATCTCAACAGGAAGGTATCCTAATGGCACAGGATCTTTTGGCAAAATGTTACCAACAATGTCTTCTACAAATTCTCCCTTCTCTGTTAGTGAGATTAAATTCTCTTCAGAGATATCTGTTTATCCTAACCCTTCAAGTAGTTGGATAGAAGTTAATATTGTAAATAGTAATTCAAATAAACTGAGAATGGAATTGATTTCTATTACAGGAAAAATTTTGTTTCAGGAAGAAATTCAAAAAGACTATTCAGAAAATATATTTAAAAAATATGACATTAGCAGATTCCAGAAAGGAATGTACTTTTTAAAAATATCAAGCGAAAAAGATGTGATAATTAAGAAGATAATATTTAATTAATTAACCAGGAGTAAAAAACATGCTATAAAACATAAACTCAAGCAACTTTTCTTAAAAATCTTAAGTCTTAAGGTAAAATTTAACATTGCTTTGATGTTAAGATTAACTAAATTTAAAACTTATAAAATGCGAGAAAATGAGTTTATAAAAAACAGTTTAAAGAAGCAAATGCAGAATAAATCAATTATATATTTACTTTTTATATGCTTAATTTTAATAAAGCCAGTTTTGTCTTTCTCCCAATGGACAAACAATAGCTCAATAAACACCTCGGTATGTACTGCTAACAACGATCAGAAAGACTACAGTATAGCTTCAGATACAAAAGGTGGAGCATTTATTATTTGGGCAGATAAAAGAAACAATCTTCAGAGAGCTGACATATTTGCTCAGAGGATTAATTCATTAGGCTTTAATTTATGGGCAGTTGATGGTATTGGTGTTTGTGTGACTTCGGCAGATAAAGCAAATCCTACGACAACTGAAGATGGTAACGGTGGGGTAATAATTGCATGGGATGATTCTATTAATGCAGATCGTGATATTTATGCTCAGAAATTAGATTCGTCGGGAAATCAAAAATGGACAACTAATGGTGTGCCTATAGTAATTAAAGCAAGCAAACAAAAAAATGTAAAAATAGTTTCTGATGGTGCCGGAGGAGCAATAGCAGTTTGGGAAGATTCGTTATCCGGCTATTGGGATATTTATGCACAAAGAATAAACAGTGACGGCTTGACAATGTGGACAATTGGTGGTGTGCCTGTTTGTACAGCAATACTTAATCAAAAAAGTCCAAGATTAGTTTCTGACGGATCTGGCGGTGCTTACATTACATGGCAGGACAAGCGTGGTGGTGTAGATTATGATATTTATGCTCAACATTTAAATTCATCTGGTGTTCCGCAATTTGCTTTAAATGGAATTGTAATTTGTAATGCCATTGACAAGCAAACAGATCCGAAAATTGTTTCAGACAGATTTGGTGGAGCAATTGTAACATGGCAGGATAAAAGAGGTGGAATATCATATGATGTTTATGCACAAAGAATAACTGCAACAGGTAGTTTACAATGGATATTAAATGGAGTTGCTGTTTGTACAGCAGATAGTTCTCAAACCTCAATTGATATAACATCAGACAATATAAGTGGAGCAATTTTAACCTGGCGCGATAAACGTAACGGGCTTTATCATGATATTTATGCACAAAAAGTAAATATGACCGGCACAATTGCTTGGCAATTAAATGGCATTAAAATTTCAAGTACAGCACTTACTCAAACAAATCCGAATATTTGCGGCGATGGCAGTGGTGGTGCTATTATAACATGGCAGGACTCCACAATTGGGAATTGGGATATTTTAACCCAACGTGTAAATTCGAGTGGTAATATAATGTGGAGCTCGGGGGGGAATTTTGTTTCTAATGCTAACAACATACAAATAAACCCTAAAAATATTTCTGATGGAAAGGGAGGGTGTATTTATATCTGGCAGGATTTTAGAAACGGTTTAAATGATGATGTGTATGCCCAGCATTTAACTGCTCTTGGTGTTGAAGGAATTGGCGACGAGATTATATTAGAGCCTGTTTTATTTAACATATTTCCTAATCCAATTAGTGAATCTGCAATAATTGATTGTTCTGATAAAAAAAATAATCTGGATTTGTGCATTGGAATAGTGTATGATATCTTTGGAAGAGAAATTTGTTTATTTAATATTGATAAATTTGATTATAAACTTGATGTGAAGAATTTCTCTGATGGAGTATATTTATTAAAAATTTATGAAAAAGAAAAAGTAATTGCCTGTAAGAAATTTATTGTAAAAAAATAATATAATAACATGAAAAAATATATTGTAACAAAAGGAATATGCTTTATTTTATTAATTTTTGCTGTAACTTTTTATTCTTGTAAAAAGGGACCGGGTGATGGTGGAAGAGCAAGCATAAAAGGTAAGGTATATACAATTAATTATAATTCATCATTCACAGTTCCACAGGATTCAGGTTATTTAGGAGCTCAGAAAGTATATCTTATTTATGGAGATGAAATAGCTGTTGGCGATGATCAGGATTCAAATAATGAGGGTGCTTATGAATTTAAATATCTAAGAAAAGGCTCTTATAAGGTGTTTGTTTATACTAAAACATTAGCTAATCATATTGATAGTGCAATTGTTCAGGAGGTAGAAATAACAGACAGCAAACAAACAATTGAATTGCCTGATTTCAGAATAAAAACCAGTAAAAACTAAAATACCATGCGCATTGTTTTTTTTATATTAGTTATTTCATGCATTTCAACATCTTTATTTTCTCAAAGTAAGAAGGAAAAGAAAGCTATAAAAACATGGGGGATTAAATCCGTAACAGAGATGGTTGTTGAGGTTGTTAATGAAAAAGAAGCAACACGAAAAGATTCTTATACAACATATGATAAAAATGCTAACATTATATACAATGAAGAATTTCGTAAAGATGGTACTCTTAAGCATAAAGAGTCAAATAAATACGACTCAAAAGGGAATCTGCTTGAAGAAATAGTATTTGATGCTGCAGATAACAAAACAGAAAAGAATTATAAAAAAACTTATAAGTATGATTCAGAAGAGAATAAAACAGAAGAATCTGAATTTGATGAAACAGGTAAGCTTGTAAAAAAAATCATTTTTTCTTATAATGCAAATGGCGATAAAACAGGAGAGGCTGAATATAACGGTGCAGGAAAAATCGCAAAAAAATCAGTTTACGCATACGATTCAAAAGGATTAAAGGCTGTTAAGAAAGAATTTGATGCTAATAATCAGGTGATATCAACAAGAACATATAAATACGATTTTTAATGCCAGATCATAACAATATACTATCCTTATTTGAGCCAATTACCCTTGAGGAAATGGATAGTGTTAAGCTTATGGAGCGTACAGATACAAAATATGTTTTTCCGATTGCAGAACTTTCTGGAATTCTTGAGGGGATGACTTCACAGTATCGTATTTTGGATATTAATAATGTTAGAGTTCAACGATACGAATCTTTATATTATGACACTAAAGATTTTTTACTTTATAACAAACACCTGATTGGAAAGCCAGACAGATATAAAATTCGTTTTAGAAGATACCTCGATTCATCAGGATTAACTTTTTTAGAAGTTAAGCATAAGAATAACAAGAAAACTACTTCTAAAAAACGAACAAAAATGCTTGATATTGAATCGGGAATTAACGATAAAGCCAGAGAGTTTGTAACTAAAAATACTCCCTATTCTCCTGATATTTTTTCACCGAGTATATGGGTAAATTATTCAAGAATGACATTTGTAAATAAGTTTTCGCAAGAAAGATTAACAATAGATACAAATCTGGTATATAAAAAAGCTGGTTGCTTAGAAGAAATATCTGTTGAATTTCCTCAAATGGTAATAGCAGAAGCAAAGCGTGAGAAGGCAGCAACTGTTTCTCAATTTGTTCGCTTGGTCAGAAAAGCAGGAGTGAGAGAAGGCTCAATAAGTAAATATTGTTTTGGAATTTATAATTTAATAAATGAAGTGCCAAAAAATAATCTTAAACCCAAAGTTCGCTTTGTTTGTAAAATGGCCAAAATACAAAATGTTAACAAATAGTAAAATAATATAATTATGACATTATTACAAATTGTAAACGATACAATGCCCAATAGTTGGGAATTGTTCAATAAAATTTCACCTAAGTTTTTTATTCGGTTAGGGGTTGATTTGTTATCAGTTATTGTTCTTATAAGATTTATTTATTACCCAAGCTATAAGAATAGAGAATTCTTTTTTACTTTCTTTATTTTTAATGTAATAATTTTCCTTGTTACTTATATGATGAATAAGGTAGAAATGTCTATTGGTGCAGCATTCGGATTGTTTGCAGTTTTTGGAATTCTTCGTTATCGAACAGAAGATATTTCAATAAAAGATATGACATATTTATTTCTTTGTATAGCAGTTGGTTTAATTACTGCAGTAGCAAAAGGTGGTTGGGATGAGTTGTTGCTTATTAATTTTATAATTCTATCAGTTACAACATTGTTGGAAACAGGTGTGCTTATGAAAAAAGAACTTGGTAAAACAGTTCAGTATGAGAATATAGAAATGATTAAACCCGAGAATCATGAGAAACTGCTTGAAGATTTAAGAAATAGAACAGGATATGATATTCATAGGTTTAATATTGTGAAAATCGATTTTCTACGTGATATGGCTTCAATTCGCATATATTATTTTGATTCAAAAAAGAAAAAAATTTCGATATAACAAATAAAATGAAACGGGTTTATTATAATGTTTTAATATTTGTTTTTTTATTTTTATTTGTTTCTGAAAACATAGTTGTTTCTCAGACCGTTTATCCTGATGCCGGTTCATGGAATACTATAAATATTGAAAAGAAATTTACAAAAAAAATTACAGTACTTTTTACAGAAGAGCTGAGGTTTAAAGAAAACTTTTCCCGCCTTAATTTGTTTTATACTAATTTAGGTGTTGAATATAAATTCTCAGATTTTTTTAAAGCAGCGTTTGTTTACAGATTTATTGAAAAATATCAAGACGATAATACTTTTAGTTTTCGGCATCGTTTAATGCTTGATTTAACAGTTAAAAAGAAATTTGGTAATTTTGGTGTATCGTACCGACAGCGTATTCAGGCAGAAGAACGTGATATTTACTCAAGCGATGCGGGTGCTGTGCCTGAGTGGTATTCCCGTAACAAAGTTGCAATAAAATATGATTCAGATAAAAGATATACTCCTTATGTTGCGATGGAATTAAGATATCAGTTTCACAACCCCCGTGAGTGGCAAAGTGATTATACCTGGCATAGAAGCCGTTATTCGTTTGGCGTTGATTATAAATTAAACAAGAAAAATACTTTTGGCCTTTATTATTTAATTCAAAGAGAATATAATGTAGTATTGCCGCAAAACCAATATATTGTTGGCCTGGAATATTCTTTATCTTTATAATTTCTTTTAACAGCGGATTAATTCCTTAAGAGAATATTTTATATTTTTTTAATACCTATCTATTTATATTATTTATTACCTTCGCACACGGATTTATATTTTTAATAATGAAGCCAAAGCGCGACAAATCTATTATTCGTAGGCTAATCAGTTCATATATTACAACTGTAATAAGTATTTCTTTAGTTTTATTTATGCTCGGACTTATTGGAATATTAGCATTAAGTTCAAAGCGTTTAAGTAACTATGTAAAAGAAAATATTAGTTTTTCTGTATTTTTAAAAGATGATATTAAAGATGCCGATATTTTAAGACTACAAAAGAATCTCGATGCTGCACCATATGTAAAATCAACTCTTTTTATTACCAAAGATATGGCTGCCGAGCAATTAAAAAAAGATTTGGGAGAAGAGTTTGTAGAATATCTGGAATATAATCCTTTACCACAGGCTATTGAGGTAAAGTATTATGCCGAATATGCAAATCCCGACAGTATAGCTTTAATTGAACGTGAATTAAAACAATTTCCTCAGGTAAGCGAAGTGTATTATCAAAAAAATCTGGTTTCTCTTATTAATGATAATGTAAATAAAATTAGTTTGATAGTACTTATTTTTAGTATTTTATTATTGGTTGTAGCAGTTGCTTTAATAAATAATACTATGCGATTATCAGTTTATTCAAAGAGATTTAATATTAAAACTATGCAATTGGTAGGAGCAACTAAAAGTTTTATAAGATGGCCTTTTATAAAAGCAAGTGTGTTTCAGGGAATTTTTGCAGCTATTATAGCAATAGCACTTTTATCTGCAGTTATTACAGTTGCAGAAAGAGAACTTGATAATATAATAAGTTTAAGCGATTTTAGTTTAACTGGCGCTTTGTTTGGAATTGTAATTTTATTGGGAGTAATAATAACATCTTTATCCTCATTTTTTGCAGTAAGCAGATATTTAAGATTAAAATCATCAGAGTTATATTTTTAAAAAAATAACATATGTCAAAAGAAGAAAATAATAGCGGAGCAGTTCTTGGAAAAATGAACTATATTTTATTAGCTGTTGGGTTTGTAATTGTTGTAATTGGATATTTTTTAATGTCTGGCGGTAAATCATCCGATCCAAAAGTGTTTTCAACAGAGCAGTTTGATGCTGTAAGGATTACTGTTGCTCCAATTTTAATACTATTGGGTTTCGCAATAAATGTAGTTGCTCTTGTTTTAAGACCAAAAGAATAATTCTGAATGACTTGGCTTGAAGCAGTAATTCTTGCTATAGTAGAAGGGATTACTGAATTTCTACCTGTTTCTTCTACTGGCCATATGATAATTACTCAATCTTTACTTGGAATTGAGAGTAGTGATTTTGTTAAAGCATTTACTGTAAATATTCAATTTGGGGCAATATTATCTGTAATAATACTTTATTGGAAAAGATTTTTTCAAACTGTAAATTTTTATTATAAGCTCTTTTTAGCATTTCTACCCGCAGCAATAATTGGATTTTTGTTAGGAGATTATATTGATGCATTATTGGAGAATGTTATTGTTGTTGCTATTTCCCTTTTGTTAGGCGGAATTGTATTGGTTTTTATAGATAAATGGCTTAAAAATTCAGAAAAGGAGAAAGAAATTACATATGGTACCGCTTTAAAAATCGGACTTTTTCAATGTATTGCAATGATTCCAGGTGTTTCTCGCTCTGCAGCTTCAATTATCGGCGGAATGACACAAAAACTAAACAGAAAACAAGCTGCAGAATTTTCTTTTTTTCTTGCTGTTCCAACAATGTTTGCTGCTTCTGCATATAAGCTTCTTAAGACATATAAAACAATAAAACCCGAAGATATTAATATGCTTGTTTTGGGAAATGTGGTTGCTTTTATTGTTGCTTTAATTGCAATTAAATCATTTATCGCATTTTTAACAAAGTATGGTTTTAAGGTATTTGGCTGGTATAGAATTGTACTTGGTGCAGCAATTTTAATTCTTTATTTTATGGGTGTTAACCTAAGTATAATTTAATGAAGCCTGTTACAGGAGAAAGCGGAATTCTTTTAATTGATAAGCCTTACCGTTGGACATCTTTTGATGTTGTTAATAAAGTGCGCTCTGTTATAAAACAAAATACTGGTGTAAGATTTAAAGTTGGACATGCCGGAACTCTTGATCCACTTGCAACCGGACTTTTGATAATTTGTTATGGAAAAGAAACAAAGTCAATCTCCAGATTTATGGAATTTGACAAAGAATACATTGCAACTTTACAAATTGGAGCAACAACTCCATGTTTTGATTTAGAAAAGCCCATTGATCAGAATTATCCTTTTGAACATATAACAGAGGAAATGGTTAAAGAAGTTCTTTTTAAATATACAGGAGAACAAAATCAGGTTCCTCCAATTTTTTCGGCTAAATGGATAGATGGTAAAAGAGCTTATAAATTTGCAAGAGAAGGAGAGGCGGTTGAGATAAAACCGGTAGCAATAAATATTTATCAATTGGAATTGCTAAATTTCAAATTGCCAGAAATTATTATAAGAATAAATTGTAGCCGAGGAACATATATTAGAGCTCTTGCACGCGACATTGGACTTGATTTGCAAAGTGGAGCACATTTAACTGCATTAAGAAGAACAAGAATTGGAGAATATAATGTAGAGCAGGCAATGGTTCCGGATGAATTTATAAGATTAATGAACGAACCGGTATCTTTTTTGTGATAATGCACTAATTTTGCAACCCCGAAAATAAATTATGCGTCTAATAAAACAAATCGTGAAATCGTACGTATAAATGCCGTATTTAAATTCAATAAAAACATACAAAAAACGCTATAAAAGATGAAACTTTCACAGTTTAAATTTAAATTACCTGACGAATTAATTGCTTTACATCCTTCAGAAAGTAGAGACGAATCCAGATTGATGGTTGTAAACAGAGCAAAAAACAAGATCGAACATAAAGTTTTTAATGATGTTATTGGCTATTTTCACGAACATGATGTTCTGATTATGAATAACACAAAAGTATTTCCAGCGCGCTTGTACGGAAATAAAGAAAAAACAGGAGCAAAAATAGAAGTGTTTTTACTTCGTGAACTAAATCGCGAACAGCGTTTGTGGGACGTAATGGTTGATCCTGCAAGAAAAATACGTATTGGTAATAAATTATATTTTGGAGATAATGATCAGTTGGTTGCAGAAGTAATTGACAACACTACATCTCGCGGTCGTACTTTAAGATTCCTTTTTGATGGTGAATACGATTCGTTTAAAAAAGCTCTTTATGATTTGGGTGAAACTCCACTTCCTAAATTTATTAAACGTGATGTAGAACCTGATGATGCTCATAGATATCAAACCGTTTATGCTCAGCACGAAGGTGCTGTTGCTGCGCCAACTGCAGGATTACATTTTAGCAAGAACTTAATGAAACGCCTTGAAATAAAGGGGGTTGATTTTGCGTTTTTAACTCTTCATGTTGGGCTTGGAAATTTTCGTCAGGTTGATGTTGAGGATCTTACAAAGCATAAAATGGATTCTGAGGAGATTCACATTACTCAGGAAGTTGCTGATATTGTTAATAAAGCCAAAGCTGCAAAGAATAATGTTTGTGCTGTTGGTACAACTGTAATGCGTACACTTGAAAGTTCAGTTTCTTCTGATTCTTTCTTAAAACCAATAGATGGCTGGACAAATAAATTCCTTTTTCCTCCATACGACTTTAATGTTGCCAACATGATGATTAGTAATTTTCATTTACCGCAATCAACAACAATGATGACTGTTTCAGCTTTTGCAGGTTTTGATTTGTTAATGGAAGCCTATAAAGTTGGAGTAAAAGAAAAATACAGATTTGGCACTTATGGCGATGCCATGTTAATTATCTAAAACAAAAAACCCCGAATTTTCGGGGTTTTTTGTTTTAATATAGTTTATTCCTGCTCTTTCTTTTCTGCAAGTTTCTTTAAAGCTTGTTCCTGTATTGCAGCACTTACAGGAGAGTACTTCAAAAATTCCATTGAATAATTTGCTCTTCCGCTTGAAATATTTCTGAGTTGTGATGCATAACCAAACATCTCCATTAAAGGCACTAAACCGTTAAGTTTTTGTGAACCTTTGCGATACCTGCGCATTGATTCAATAATGCCTCTACGGCGATTTAAGTTACCTACAACGTCACCAATATATTCATCAGGAGTATTAACTTCAATTTTCATCATAGGTTCTAACAGAACGGGACCTGCTTTTACAAATCCTTTTTTAAAGCAAATTGATGCACAAGTTCTAAATGCCATATCTGAAGAATCTACTGGATGGAAAGAACCATCTAATAATGTAACTTTTACGTCAACAACAGGGAATCCCGCAAGTACACCTTCAGAAATAGTTTTTTGTATTCCCTTATTTACAGAAATTACATATTCTGCAGGAATTGAACCTCCTTTAATTTTATCAATAAACTCATAACCTTTTCCAGGATTTGGTTCCATGCGAATTTTAACATTTGCAAACTGACCTTTTCCTCCTGTTTGTTTAGCAAGTTTGTAGTCGCAATCGTGTTCCATTGTTATTGCTTCACGGAATGCTACCGAAGGTTCAGCAACTACTACATCCATTTTAAATTCATGTTTAAGTCTGTCAACAATAATTTCAAGATGAAGCTCGCCCATACCAGCAATTATTGTTTCTTCAGTTTCTTCATCAAAGCGAACTGTAAATGACGGATCTTCGTTAGACAGTTTACGTAATGCTTCACCAAGTTTTTCTTGTTCCTTACGAACTGCAGGAGTGATTTTTAACTCAATTACAGGTGGGGTAATGTGAATGTTTTCCAGTAATAATGGTTGATCAACATCACATAAAGTATCTCCAGTTTTGGTAAGTTTCATTCCTATTAAAGCAATAATATCGCCAGGTCCAGCTTCGCTAATGTCTTCTCTTTCTTTTGCTGAAATTCTTAAAATTCTACCAATTCTTTCAACTTTACCTTTAGTTGAATTGAGTACAGGCATTCCACTTTTTAGTAAACCGGAATATATTCTTATAAATGTCTGCTGACCTACAAATGGGTCATTAATAATTTTAAATGCTAAGGCTGCAAATGGTTCCTTTGCAGATGGAGCTCTTTTGTGTGTTTTTTCAATATCTGTTATATCTGTTCCAACAACTGCTCCAACATCAATAGGAGATGGAAGATAGTCAACAACTGCATCTAATAAAAGCTGAACTCCTTTATTTTTATATGCTGCTCCGCAAAAAACAGGTGTGATTAATAATTTTAATGAAGCGTCTCTGCAAGCCTGTTTAAGTAATTCGGTGGGTATTTCTTTTTCTTCTAAAAAAAGAGTCATCACATCATCATTAAAATCAGCAATTTTTTCGATTAAAGTTATTCTTGCTGACTTAGCAGCTTCAATCATATCGGTAGGAATTGCAATTTCTTCTCTTCCTTTTTCGGTAAAGTTGTATGCTTTGTTTAATATTAAATCAATAATCCCAGTGAAATTTTCTTCAGCTCCAATTGGAAGTTGAAATGGTACCGCATTAGCATCAAGATAGTTATTCATCATTAAAACAACTTCATAAAAATCTGCACCGCTTCTGTCCATTTTATTTACAAAAGCAATTCTTGGAACTTTATATCTGTCAGCCTGATTCCATACTGTTTCGGTTTGAGGCTCAACGCCACCAATTGCGCAGAAAACTGCAATCATTCCGTCAATTACTCTTAGCGAACGTTCTACTTCAATTGTAAAATCAATGTGACCAGGAGTATCAATTATATTAATATTATGATTATTCCAGGAGCATGAAATAGCAGCAGATGCAATAGTAATTCCTCTTTCCTGCTCTTGTTTCATAAAATCCATTGTAGCCTGCCCGTCATGTACTTCGCCAGTCTTTCGTGTAACTCCAGTATAAAAAAGTATTCTTTCTGTTAAAGTCGTTTTTCCTGCATCAATATGTGCAGCAATTCCAATGTTTCGTAATTTTCTTAATGGCATAAAATTGTTTGTCTCTTTATTATGAGTAATTTAAGTGTTGTTTGTCCGAATTTTTTTCAGAGTGCAAAGGTCTGGTTTTTATTTGATACCACAATAGTGAGAAATGAAAATATTTTAATATTTGATGAATGGCAGTAAATATAAGATAGATACTATTTTAATTATTGCGAATATTTTACACTTAATTGAATAAATAAAATTCTTTTATCTTTACGGTATGAATACTTCTATCTCAGGAAAAATATTATCTGTCGTGTTACCTGTATTTAATGAGGCATTAAATATTATTCCAATGTATGAGGCTTTATTAAATATTGTTTCAAAGGTTGATGCAAAAGCTGAATTGATTTTTGTAAATGATGGCAGTAATGATAATTCACTAGAAATATTAAGGGAACTGGCCGAGAAGGATAAAAATGTTAAGGTATTGTCGTTTACCCGTAATTTCGGGCATCAGGCTGCAATAACAGCTGGATTGGATATTGCTCAGGGAGATTGTGTAGTAACAATGGATTGCGATTTTCAGGATCCACCAGAGGTAATATTGTTAATGATTGAGCAATGGGTAGAAGGGAAAAAAATAATTTACGGAAGAAGATCTTTAAGAAATGATGGCTTTTTAAAAAGGATATCTGCAAAATGTTATTATAAGGTACTTTATAAAGCAAGTGATATAAAGATAATGGGAAATATTGGCGATTTTAGACTTATCGATAAGTCTGTTGTTATTGAGCTTCGTCAAATGAAAGAAAAAAACAGATATTTAAGAGGTATGGTACCATGGCTAGGGTTTAGTTATGCCATTGTAGATTATAGCCGACCTAACAGAGTGCACGGAAAAACAGGGTTTAGTGTAATAAAAATGACCAGATTGGCTATGGCTGGTATATTAAATTTTTCTTTACTACCGCTTCGCATGGGTCTTATCATGGGTATATTTATTATTGCAACCGGTTGTTTGTTTTTGTGTTATCTGGCAATAAGATTCTTTTTTGATAACCAGTTTTATAAATTGTTAGAATGGTTGGCTGTAGTAAATTACATTCTAATTGGATTTCTGTTTATTCTTGTATGGATTGTAGCAGAATATATTGGTAGAATTTATGATGAGGTTAAAGGCAGACCTCTTTATGTTGTTGAAAGCAAGATAAACTTAGAGGTAGCATGAAAATTTTAATACTCAATTATGAGTATCCGCCACTTGGTGGTGGAGCCGGAAATATTACAAAACAATTAGCAGAGAACTTTGCAAAACAGCAAAATAATGTTGTTGTTATTACAACAGGGTTTAATGATTTACCAGAAACTGACAACCATTTAGAAAATCTAGAAATTATTCGGTTAAATTCTAAAAGAAAATATTTACATAGCTCAAATCCGATTGAAATGTTATCATGGATGAGAAAATCTGTTAAATATTTATCTGTTTATTTAAAAGAAAACAGCTTCGATATTTGTTTGGCAAATTTTTCTATTCCTGGTGGATATGTGGCAAAACAAATTAAAAACAAATTTAAAATACCTTATTGCATTTTATCTCATGGTCATGATATACCATGGTATTATAAAAGACAAATGTTTGTCTATCATTTAGCATTGTATTTTTTTATTAAGTCAATTTGTAAAAAATCATTATTAAATTTTGTGCAAACAGAATTTATGAAGATTAATATTGATAAGTTCTTAGGTAAACGTTTGGTAAACAAAAATGTAATAATTTCTAATGGTGTTTATTTAACCGATGAAGTTATTTATGACAGGAAAGACGAACCTTTTACTGTCATTTTTGTTGGAAGATTTGTTAAACAAAAAGATCCATTAACAATATTAAAAGCCTTAAGAAGGCTAAAAAAGATGGATATTAGTTTTCGTTTATTTCTTATAGGAGATGGGCCGATGAGAAAGAAAATGGAAAAATTTGTAAATAAAAACAAGTTAGAAAATACAATATTTACAGGTTGGGTTTCGCAAACTGAAGTACAAAAATATTATCAGAAATCGCATGTAATGGTAACTCCCTCGCTTGCAGAAGGAATGTCTGTTGCAAATATGGAAGCTCTCTCGGCTGGCGTATTTTTAATTGCAACACCTGTTAGTGGTAATAAGGAAATGCTTTCGTGCTTTAATAATGGTGCTCTAATCGATTCTGGAAATTATAATGAAATAGCAAACCAACTGCAAAAATTTTATTTCCAGCAATTTTTACCAAAAAATCTTTTAGCTCAAAATTCAGCATTAGAATTTGTTCAAAAATACAACTGGCAAGTAATTAGTGAACAGTATATTGAGGCATTTAGAAAATGTCTAAATTAACAAAATGGTTTCAAGTGACAGATTATCAAAGTAATGATAGTTTTAAAAAGAAAAAGTCAAATAAAAACATGTTTTATAACACGTATTGTTGTTTTTTGGTATTAAATGTGATTTGTAACTTTGACAAAAAATTAAGTCAACAATAAAAATCATTAATTTTTAATTAAAAAAAACACTATGAGAAAGAGTTTAGTATTAATTTCGTGCATGTTCTTTTTATTAAGCACTGCATTATTTGCTCAGAACACAAACATTGGTGCAGCAAAATGTAAAATGTGTCATATGGGTGCAGCAAAAGGTGACCAATATAAAAAATGGTCAGAATCAAAACATGCAAAAGCAAACACTGCTACTGGCGTTGCTGGTAAAGCAGAATGTGAAAAATGTCACGCTCCTGTAGCCGAATTCAAAGCTGAAGGTGTTACTTGCGAAGCTTGTCATGGTGCTGGAAGTGCTTACAAAAGCCCAACCGTTATGAAAGATTTAGCTGCTGCAAAAGCTGCTGGTCTTATTGAACCTAACGAAGCTGTTTGTAAAAAATGTCACGATGCTTCAAAAGCACCAAGTGGACACAAAGCGATTACATTTAATTATGCAACAGCTTCTGCTGCAGTTTCTCACAAAAAACCTTAATTGTGATTTAAAAAATTCTATAAAAAAAGAGTTGTGAAAACAACTCTTTTTTTATGTTCAAAAAATTAAGAATTTAAAAAGATGTTATAAAGCAGATAAATGTGATTCTGATTCTGTTATATTTGCCTTTTATAAAACATTTGTAAAATAATGAGATTATTTTTTAAACATATAATCTTTTTTTTGTTTATACTAAATCAATCAGGTAACTGTTTATCACAAGATATTCTAGAAGTTGATAGAAATCGCAAAACAGAGAATAGTCGTATAAAATGGATATCATTATTTCCTTCAGTTGAAAATAAAAAATCAAGTTTTACCGAGAAATTGGGGCAAGTTGTTTTTGGAAAAAAAGAAATTCTTGAAATATCTAAACCAATTTCTGTTTTAGCAATTAATCCTGATACTTTTTTAGTACTTGATCAGGGAAATAATACTATTTTTTATGTGAAGAATAATGAATCTCAAATACCACATTTTTTAAAGAAAAAAGAGAATTATTTTACTTCTTTGGTTGGAATTTGTGCAATTTCAAAAAATGAAGTATTGTTTACAGATTCAAAATCGAATCAAATTTATAAAATAAGTAACAATGTTACTGAATTAAATGTTTTAAACGATAGTTTAAAATTAGATCAACCCACCGGTATAGCATATTCAAAATTAACAAATGAAATATGGGTTGTTGAAACAAAGTCTCATAGGATTTCAATTCTTAATAATAACGGCGAAAGAATAAAAACAATTGGTGCAAGAGGAAATAAAAATGGTGAGTTTAATTTCCCAACATCAATTTGTATTGATAAAGATGGGTATGCATATATTGTAGATGCCATGAATTTTAGAGTGCAAATATTTAATAAAGATGGGCAATTTGTTTCAACATTTGGCAAACAGGGAGATGCAACTGGTGATTTTGCCAGACCAAAAGGTATTGCAATAGACTCTGAAAGTAATATTTATATTGCAGATGCTCTTTTTAACACCGTTCAGATTTTCGATAAAAAAGGTAATTTCTTATATTATTTTGGTTCACAGGGAAATGAAAAAGAAAAATTCTGGATGCCTTCTGGTATTTTTATCGATTCTCAAAACTATATATATGTGTCTGATAGTTATAATTCAAGAATTCAGTTATTTCAACTTGTAAATTAAAGAAAAATGAAAAGTTTAATGTTTCTTCAACTGATTACTATTTTGTGTATTCCGATATTGACCAACGCACAATCAATAGTTAACACTGTTCACAATTTATCTATAAGTGGTCCTGGTACAATTAAAGCAACAACAGAAAACGAAGTTTGCATTTTTTGCCACACATCTCATAATAGTAATCCTCAGTCACCTTTGTGGAACAGGAAAGACCCGGGATTAAATTATACTTTATATGATAATGCAATTAGCTCTACTTTTCAGGCTACAGCAGGACAACCAGACGGAAGTTCTGTTATGTGTTTATCTTGCCATGATGGAACAATTGCTTTAGGAAAAACACTTAATCGAACTGAAGATATTTCATTTGGTGGCGGTATAACAACAATGCCTGTAAGTAAGCATAATTTAAAAACTGACTTATCAGACGACCATCCAATTTCATTTATTTATGATCCTGCACTAGCTGGAAAAGACGGACAATTAAAAAGCATTCCATCTTTCCCAACAAAATTAGATAGAAATTCAAAAGTTCAGTGTACTTCATGTCATAATCCTCATAAAAATAATTTTAAAAATTTTCTTGCAAGTTCAAATCAATCGTCAGCATTATGCATTACATGCCACGATAGAACAAACTGGCAAACATCATCACATCAATCTTCCACTTCAACATGGAATGGTACTGGAAAAAATCCTTGGTTACATATTGATGAACCGTTTGCAAATGTTTCGCAAAATGCTTGCGAAAATTGTCATAGTACACATAATGCAAAAGGCAAGGCACGCCTAATGAAATCTCAGATGGAAGAAAATAATTGTTTGGATTGCCATAACGGAAATGTTGCAAATACTAATTTAGAGGCAGATTTTGTAAAAACCTATACACATGGTGTATATAATTATAATGGTTTGCATGATCCAAATGAAGCTGCTGTGCCATCGGCAAAACATGTTGAGTGTGCCGATTGTCATAATTCACATTCTGCAAATGCAACAACTGCAAATGCTCCTTATGCAAATGGTTTTATTGCCGGAGTAAAAGGAGTGGATCAGAATGGGATTTCAATTAACAAAATACAATATGAATATGAATTATGTTATCGCTGCCATTCAGTAAATGCATTTACTCCAAGTTCTACTTCAAGAAAAATTGAACAAAATAATGTGAGATTAGAATTTAGTACTTCAAATCCATCTTTTCATCCTATTGCAGGTGTTGGTGTAAATAATAATGTGCCAAGTTTAATTTCTCCATTAAATACATCGAGTATAATTTATTGTACAGATTGTCATGCAAGCAATGGGACTTCAGTTTCCGGTCCTCATGGTTCAATTTATCCTCAAATTTTAAAATTTAAATACGAAACTAATGGAAGTCCGATGGAATCATATTCTAATTATGAATTATGCTATTCATGCCATAATAGAAATAGTATATTAAATAACGATTCTTTTAAAGAACATAATAAACACATAAGAGGAGAAAACACTTCTTGTAATGTTTGTCACGATCCTCATGGAATAAGCAATAGTCAAGGCAATAATGTTAATAATTCTAACCTTATTAATTTTGATACAAAGTTTGTAAGTACTGATGCAGCAGGTAATTTAAAATTTGTTGATACAGGTAATAATACAGGGTATTGCTTAATTAAATGTCATGGAGTAACACATACAGAAAATATGGGTTATTAAGCAGTTGTAAATACACTATTATAAAGAGATTCAACATTTATATATGCAGGTTTATGAATAAATAAAAGTAATACCTGCTAAACAAAAGGGTTGTACTGCCAGTTTTTGAATGTTTCCATTTTTAGGTCAAAATTGCTTTTTGCAGACTATTCAACTATTATTAATAATTGTACTTCTCAGAAAATTATATATTCAATAATAAAAAACAACTATTATATAAAAGCTCATGATTTATTTTGTAAATATTCTATAAAGTAATTGTTTACAATAAGCAAAATATATCGATTTAATAATTTGATAACATAAGCATCCAAGACTTAACAATTTCTTAACATTCGAATGGCACACAAGACTATATATATAATTGTTTGGTTGCATTTACAATAAAAAAACAATAAAATATATAGTCAAATATCGGCAAACATCTTTCGATTAGAGTTCTGTTTTTCTGTTAATTATACGACCTATAAACGACGTGTTAAATAACATATAATTATATGCTATATAACCTTTTATTTTTCATTTATTCATTATTAAAAAACTAATTATTTTTTTATTTTTTTCAAGGTGCGTGTGTATAGCGATATGTATCAGATGTTAATGGGGTGCAAGCAACCTTTTTAAAATTTCTCTGACTTACAATTAAGAAAAGTATTCATTAAAATTTTACAGCTATGAACAAGAAAATTTTTACTCTATTAATTGTAATCGGTTTTCTATGGATTGGAAAATCAAATGCACAATGTACGGCAGACTTTGGAAGAAACCCAAGAACCGCTTGTGTTGGAAGTCCTTTTGTATTTTATGATCTTTCAACTGGGGGTTCAAACCCTAAAACATGGAACTGGAATTTTGGTCCCGGAGCTACTCCTGCTACGTTTAACGGTCAAAATCCTCCAAATGTAACCTATTCTACAACTGGAACTAAAACAATTACACTTACTTATACAACTAATGGTGGTGGTTGTACAGATGTTCAACAAAGAGATGTTGATGTTGTTGCTCAACCAACTGTTACATTTACATCGAATAGTCCGCAGTGTATAGGTCAACAATTTAATTTTACATACACAGGTTCTGCCTCATTAACTTATTTGTGGGATTTTGGTGTAGGTGCGAACCCAAGCTCATCAACAATACAAAATCCTCAAGGAATTACATATTCATCTGCAGGAACAAAAAATATTACACTAACTATTAATAATGGCACATGTATTCAAACTTCATCACAAACGATTACAGTTTCTTCAACTCCTACTGCCAGTTTTGCATCAACAGCACCCAAATGTACTGGTATTGCAGTTGACTTTATAAATACTGGTACTTCCACAGGTGTAAATTATTCATGGGATTTTGGTTCAGGAGCTACCCCCGCAATATCAACTTCACAAAATCCCACAGGAGTAATTTATTCAACTTCCGGAATTAAAACAGTAACACTAACTGTAACAAATAGTACAACAGGCTGTGCTGTTACTTCAACTAATACTATTAATATATATCAGACACCGACTTCAAGTTTTAGCTCTAATGCACCGGTATGTGAAAATACTGCCATTAATTTTACGAATAACAGTTCTACAGGCATTGGTGTTTCATATAATTGGGATTTTGGAGTTGGAGCGACACCGGCAACATCTACATCACAAAATCCAACTAATATCCTATATAGTTCTTCAGGAAATAAAACTGTTACACTTACTGTTACAAACGAATTTCAATGCTCTGCGGTAAGTACTA
>JACREQ010000052.1 GCA_016218155.1 Bacteroidia bacterium | reverse complement strand
TAAAATTGAGATCAGTCTTGCAAACGATATGCTTCCGGCAGGGATGTACTTTTATCAGTTTTCTTTAGTTAGTAATAACATTACCAAAACTTATTCAGGAAAGTTTATTATTATAAATTCAACTAAATAATTATTTCTTAATACTATGGAAAACAGAAATTTTAAATTGATTTTACCGTTAATTATTTTAACAATGGTTGTTTTATCTTCATGTTCTAAAAAGCCTGGTGAAGGTGGGAGTTCGAATATCAAAGGGAAGGTTTATGCCAAGTATTATAATAAAACATTTACTCTGCTTGAAGGGCAAGGTTATGCGCCTGATAAAGATATTTATATTATTTATGGCGATGAGGCATCATATGGCGACAGAACGCGTACAAATTATGATGGCACTTATGAATTTCAGTTTTTGCGTAAAGGGAAATATCGCATATATGTTTATTCAAAAGATTCAACACTTACAATACCATCGGGTGTAAATTCTATAATAACCGATGTTGAGATCACTGGAAATAGGCAAACTGTTATAGTCCCTGATCTTAAAATATTTGACTGATATAAATTATTTAACCTATGAAAACCAAGAATATTTTTTATACTATTATAGATTGAGAAAAAAACTTATGATGCCAACAAAAAATTAATTGCTGTAAAACAATATATTTATAAAAGTTCCTGAAATAGTTGAACTTTGATGAGTTTTTCAGTCGCCACAGGGAGCAGCATATCAAAAATATATTAATCGGCAAATATTGTTTCGGTGTAATAATAAGCCTTTTCGATCATGTAAAAAAGAATAATTTTAAATCAAGATTTTTTAAAAAATTAATAAATTGTGTTATGATATCAGTTAAAAATTTAATAATGCTGGCCCTTTTATTGTTTATGTGTATGCCTGCAAAAATGAGTTATGCACAAAATTTGGGTTCAGAATCAGAAACTGTTCAAATGGACGATACTGATGTAAAAGAGAAAAAATCGAAAAAGAAAAAAGATAAAGATATTGTTGAAATTGATAAGAATTTTTTCATCAATCTTGCCATAAATATATCAACAATTCTACTCTTAATATTGCTAATTTACTATCCCAATAACAAGAACATGGATTATGTATTTACATTGATAACTTTTAACATTGTTATATTCCTTTTAACTTTTGTACTTAATAAAGTCAAAATTTCCATGGGGGCGGCATTCGGGTTGTTTGCAGTTTTTTCTATGCTCAGGTACCGTACTGAAGGAATATCAATGAAAGACATGACTTATCTGTTCATTTTTATTGCTGTTGGTCTGTTAAGCGCAATACATCTTGAATACTATGAGCTTATAATACTTAACGGAATAATAGTTGTTGTAACATTTATTATGGAAGGGAATATTTTTATAAAACGGGAGCATACAAAAATTGTTATTTATGAAAATATTGAAATGATTAAGCATGAACACCGACAAGAACTTCTTGAAAATCTTAAACAAAGAACAGGATTGAATATACACAAAATTGATGTTACCAATATTGATTTTCTGAAAGATGTTGCAATGATTAAAATTTACTATTATGAGAAGTAACCTTCTTCTAATAATTTTTTTTATTGTTTTTCCGGTACTTAGTATTTTCGCACAGGAAAATGATGCAGGTATGTGGAATACATTCAGCATTGAAAAGGAATTAACTAAAAAACTATCGCTTTGTGTTGATGAAGAACTTCGTCTAAAGGAAAACTATACCCAGTTGAATTTACTTTATACAAATCTGGGTATTACTTACAAAGTTATTAAAGGATTTAAAGCAGGTTTCACATATCGGTTTATTGAAAAATATTTGGATCAGGGCTGGTTTAGTTACAGGAATCGTTTAATGCTGGATTTATCATATAAATACAAAATAAAATCTTTCAGTATTTCCTATAGGAGCAGGTTACAATCAGAGGTTAGAAATTATTTTACCAGTGAAAAAGGTAAAGTTGCAGAATGGTTCTGGCGAAATAAATTTGAAGCAAAATATACTATAAATAACTATATCCCTTATGTAGGAACTGAATTACGTTATCAGATAAAAGACCAGCGGAATCCTACCAGTGATTTGGAATGGCATAGAATAAGGCTTTTTGCCGGATTGGATTACAAAATTAACAGCAATAATACAATCGGAGTGTATTATCTTATTCAAAAAGAAGATGGAATAATTAATCCCCAAACTCTGTATATATTGGGGTTACAATATGTATTAGAATTACCACAGTAGAGAAACAATTATCGGATAAGCGTTACTGTTCCGGCTTTCTCATGTTTTTCCCTTGAATATCCATATAGATAGCTAACCATGTATAGGTGTCCGATTTTGATAACTTGCCTTTATATTTACCATCCCATGGTTTTAAAGGATTGTCAGTTTCAAATATTTTTTCACCCAAACGATTATATATATACAGGTGGAAATTATTTATATCAATGCCGTTCCCAAAAACCATGAAGTTACTGTTAATATTATCACGATCCGGAGTGAACGCTGTTGGCGCATAAAATGCGGGTTGATCTTCAATAGTAACATAATCATTTATTGTGTCTCTGCAACCTGTCTGACCAACGGCAATTAACTGTACGTTATATGTTCTTATAGCGTTATATTTATGATATGGATTTGTTTCAGTTGATGAATAACTGTCGCCAAATGTCCAGTTATAATAATCGGCATAATTTGATTGATTGATGAAAGAAATAATAGGATCAACAATTGTAGCGAACTTTGGTTCAGCCTGAAAGAGCGCAACAGGTTTGGGATATACAGAAATCATATTTGCTATTGTATATTCAACATTACAATTTTCTGTCGTAATAACTTTAAGAGATACATCAAAATCACCAACCGTATTATATACATGTGAGGGATTGAAAGTGGTTGAAAAATTATTATCATTATCTCCGAAATTCCATTCGTAAGTTTGACCCTGCGATTGAGGATTCGTGTTATTATTAAAAGTTACTTTTAGGGGGTTACAACCTTCAATAAAATCTGAAGTAAAATTCACGACAGGCATTGTAAGTACATGTATCGTGTCAGTATCAGATGCTACAGATCCACACCCGTCTTTAGCATATAAAAGCACAGTTTGCGTTTGTGGAGGCTTAATAAAATACGGCGTTATAATAGTATCTCCTGAAACATTATAAACAATATATGGTCCACCATTGCCCGAAGAAACAACTGCATTAACCGATACGGAATCACCGGGGCAGATACTGTCGCTGCTGAGGGAAATACTAATGATTACCGGCTGGGAAACCTGAATCTGAATGGTTTTTATAGGGCCGTTACATCCGTTGGCATCAGTAATACTCACAGTATAATTAGTGGAAACAGAAGGGCTGACATTGATAACTGAATCTGATACAACTCCGTTCCAATACCATGTATATGGAGGTGTACCGCCGGAGGCATCAGCAAATAATGAAACAGCGCTTCCATTGCAAATACTTGTGTCCTGACTGGTAGTTAATAAAATTGCAGAAGGCCCGGTAATTACGGCGGTAAGTACTAAAGAACAAGTATCATCATCGTTAACTGTAACATAATATGTTCCGGATGAAAGATTACTAATATCCTGGGTTGTATTGCCATTAGACCAAATATAAGAATAATTTCCTGAAGCTGTTGTTCCACCGGAAACAGTAATATCAATAACTCCGTTATTATTTCCATAACACGTGGGATTGGTCACAGTTACTGAACCAACAAGAAGTGGCTCTGTAATTATAAAGTGAGCTATGATAGTCTGTGTTTGTGTGATTGTAGTATAAGCGGTATCGTTGTTGATTCCGGGTAAAACCGGATCAACTGATTCCCAATAATCAAACATCCAGCCGCTGTTTGCCTGAGCTTTTAACAAAGTTTGCATGTTTCCATAATAATAGGCTGTCCATGGGTAAGTAGGCGCCCATACGGAATTGACTTTTACTGTACCGGAATTGGGTGGGAATACATCAAAAGTAATAGGATATGGACCGGTTAATGTATAACAATCAAGCATCCCCTGTTGTATTTGGGTGCATCGGGCATTGATAAAATTTTTCAGAGTCTGTACATTTTGTTGCCATTCCGTTATTGTGCCACCCCAACGTGCAATTTGCTGCGGCATTTCCGGAGAAAAAAGGGCGATTAAGCTGTCAAGTACAAAAATCATCCGGTCACATTTAAAAGCAGTATTCGATAAATCAGCAAAACGTGCAACATAATATTGTTTAAAAGTTGGATTAGCCAATAAAGCATTGAGGATTGGAACATGTCCCTGATTACCGGGGTCTCCAAATTGTTCAGGATTACAGGGATCTGCTGTAGGATTCTGATCGGGAATGCCCGTATAATTAATATAATGCCCGAAAGTAGCATCTTCATCCCAGAGAGCATATCTCCATTTTTTATGCGTTGCATTTGCATTTGTACCGCGCCACCATTCAGTATTCCAGTTTAGCCAGTCAGAACAGACTACATACGAATTCAAAACAAAATAATCTACTAAGCTTTTTGTATTATAGAGGTTATCAACATAATCATAATTAGCCTGTATCGCCATGTTATTTGAAAGGATGAAATTTTTTAAAGAGTTCCAGTCTGTTTGTGCCTGTGTGCCTCCGTACTCACTCCACGTGCCTCCCCATGTTTTAAGCATCTGAACATCATTTTCATCTGAGTTGTAATAATAATCGGTAAAATCAGCATCATCAACCTTTTCACGCATATCATACAAGCCCCAATATTGTCCATTCATAAAAACAACACAGGGTTCATAGGTTCTTTCATCCATATGAAGGTCGCCGAGTTGCGACAGCGTTTGAACATAAGGGTCGCGAATATGCGCACTTCCTGATTCAAAAGGATAATTATCATTTGCAGCCGCTTTAAGAATAATGCGTTGAAACTTTGTTCGCGGTTTCAGATTGAATAGCTTCCAAAGCAATGCATAACTCTGACCATGCTGGTCGCGTGTGACAAAATCAATTCCTCTTTGATCGTAATACCAAGAATCGTTACCATGTTTATTAGTAATACCGGTTGCTTCTGCGCGGAATATGTTTGTTTTATCAAAATATTCGAGACCTGCATCTGCTTCGATATTGCTACCGTTAAAAAGAATATCTACGTTATCGCCAAAAACGGAAATAACTGCAATATTGTGGTTCTCATTTATGAAATATGTATTATTGCTGGTAAAACTGGCTGGAATTAAAGGATTACTGCTAAATGCTTTTGCCCTGATGACCATTGTACTTGAAATAGTAACAGGGGTTGAATAAACTGTTGAAGAAGCAACAGGTTCATTACCGTTTGTTGTATAACGGATGGTAACACCTGGATCAGGAGAAGTAATGCTAACTATTGTAGACCCTGTAAAAAAACCTGATTGCTGGCTGAAAGACGGGGTAGTTGCATAATTCTGCGAAGCGCCGCTATTTGTTGTTCCAGGTGTAGGATTAAGGAATACCGACCATGTGGAAGCGCCATCTGTTGTTCTTCCTCTTGAATGATTCTTCTGAGCAGGGTTAAGTAAAATATTTTCAAGTATTGTAACAGAAGGATTGGAAAAAACAATACTTTCCGGCATTGTTTGTGTTAGTTTGAAATTTGTATGAATATTTCCTGAAAGAAATTCATTTCTGCCTGAACACCATACTTTCAAGTAAGAATTTGCTGATATACTAACTCCTGCCGGAAATACCCATTTCGTGGGATTAGATGGTTTATCACTCAGATAATAGCCTGCAAGACTGACCGCAGAAGTTCCCTGATTATAAATTTCAATCCAGTCTTCATAATTCCCATAATTATCAGCTACAATACTAATATTAGAACAAGAATACTCATTAATGACTACCTGGGCATTAATTGAAGTGATTGTAAATAAAAATATGAAAATAAATAGCTTTCTCATTATATGTCTATCTTACAATTTAATAGACTATGAAAAAATAAAAAGGTTGCCTCTGTTTAAACTATACCCCTTTGTTAAGTGGTTTCCGAGTTTCAATTTTTTTATTTATTCACATTTTGAAGTTAATATTTAACTGAAATATTTGTCTTAAACAGAAATGACTTTTAATTACCTTTGCGTTTTGGCGGATACGTATATTATCATGAGTAAACAAATAACAGGCTGGTTTTTTTTTATTTGTTTTTCCATGGCCTCTTGGGCACAGGTGAATGATGCAGGGATGTGGCTCAGCGTGAACGCTGAAAAAAAAATTACGCCCGTTCTTTCATTTACCCTTAGCGAAGAAGTGAGGCTCAGTGAAAATTTCACAGAGGCCGGGATGATATTTACGGATGCCGGATTGAATTATAAAATAAACAAGTTCGTCAGGGTTTCGGCCAACTACCGGTTTATAGAAAAACTGAAAAAAAATAACACCTATAACCTCAGAAACCGCTATTACTTTGATGTGACATTGCGAAAAAAAATCAAGCCCGTGATACTGCAATTCCGCACCCGTTTTCAGTGCCAGTACAACCGGATGTACGAGGCAGATGATTATCCGGGACCCTATTATTATTCAAGAAATAAATTTATGGTAAAAGCAGATTTGGATAAAAACTATGTACCCTATATCTATTCAGAAATTTACTCTCCGTTAAATAACCCCGATGGAATATTTATGGATAAAATAAAATATTGCGCAGGCATCGAATACCGTATCAACCGGATGCATGAATTCGATTTGTTTTATGTGATACAGAAGGAATATAATGTTGAAAACCCGGTTACCGATTTTGTTATCGGGATTGGATACAATTTTACTTTTTGATTCGTGTGGTTTATTTATACTATACACGGGCATAATTTGCGTGTCGGAAAAATGTTATTAACAATCAGCAACTTTTCTATAAATATCTCGTTAAAAAATTTAGCTCCCGAAATTTATGAGTCCACTCCGAAAAGTCCAAAAACTAAATTTCAGCGATTTTTTGCCCTTAATCCCTGAAGGGAAATCGCTGAAAATCAGCCACCCTTTAGGGACGGGGCAAAAGCTGATTCATAAAAATATACTTTTCAGAGT
>JACREQ010000051.1 GCA_016218155.1 Bacteroidia bacterium | reverse complement strand
TTAAAGATACCAATTTTTTTGTCATAAAGGTCAGATTAAATGATAGAAATTTAAGCTATTCTTTGGCAAAGGAGATAGTTAAGAGTTATCTTGAATACGGACAATCCATTTATTTAAGGCAGTATGTTTTATTAGAAAATCAGGTTAAAGAGTTGGATGGTTTGATTGAAAAGACCCATGCTTCTTCTTCAATTCAAAATATGTTTCCATCCATGATTATTCCTGATTACAAGGTTCAATTAAGAGATTTGTTTTCCCAGAAGTTTCAGCTTGAATCTCAATTAGTTGCGGCAAAAGAATTTAAAGTAATTGATGAACCAATTGTTCCAAATTCTCCAATCTCGCCAAATAAGGTAAGAAATATATTTATTGGTTGTATAATCGGTTTAATGGCGGGGGTATTTGGAGCTTTTTTTATGGAGTATTGGGAAAAATCCAAACCCAAAAAATGAATTGATAATGATGGATATTATTTCGGAAATAAAGAAAGTCATTAATATTGAAGTAGAGGCTTTACTGGGCCTAAAAAAAAAAGTTGGGCATGAATTTGAAAAGGCTATTAATATTATAATTAATTGCCGCGGAAAAGTAGTTGTAACCGGTGTAGGGAAATCAGGAATTGCGGCAAAAAAAATAGCATCTACATTATCCAGTACAGGCACACCTAGTGTTTTTATGCATCCTGCTGAGGCTATGCATGGGGATTTGGGAATTGTCTCCAAAGGAGACATTATTTTAGCCATTGGTAAAAGCGGAGAAAGTTCAGAGCTTACAAGCCTCTTTCCAGCCTTTAAAAAAATCAAGATTAAATTAATTGTTTTGACTACTAATAACGATTCCCGGCTTGCAAAGGCCGCTGATATTGTCCTTAATATGGGAGAGATTAAAGAGGCATGTCCATTTAATCTTGCACCTACCTCTAGTGTTATAACATCAATTGCCATAGGTGATGCTATTGCTATTGTTTTAATGAAGATGCGGGAGTTTAAAATAGAAGATTTTGCCTTATTCCATCCGGGTGGACGGTTAGGAAAAAGATTAACCCTTATAGTCGAAGATGTTATGCTTAAGGGACAAGATAACCCCATTATTAATATTTCCGATACTACAAAAAATATGTTTATGGCTATTACTGAAAAAAAGGCTGGAGCAGTATCTGTAGTTGACAAAAAAGGGAAATTAGCTGGATTAGTTACTGATTATGATATTAGAAAAATTCTGATGAAAGAAGAAAATATCTTTGAATTAAAGATAAAAGATATTATGAATAAAAATCCAGTTTTTATTTATAATGATGAAAAGGCGTTTGATGCTTTAAAAAAGATGAAAGATAGAGAAAAACCTATAACTGTCTTACCCGTTTTAAATCGAAATCATTTAGTAGTTGGAATAATAAGGATGCATGATTTGATAAATATAGGGTTGTAATTGAGGGG
>JACREQ010000050.1 GCA_016218155.1 Bacteroidia bacterium | reverse complement strand
AGCTCTACAAAATCTGATTCAGGGAAAACTTTTTTTATTTCCCTTTTTACAAATTCATTCATTCCATAATTATCATCAATATGAAGAAAACCCCCTGAAATGAGATAACTTCTTAAATTTTGCACTTCCTGTGGTGTAAAAACCACATTACCATGACCTGTCATGTGAATAAACGGATAGTTAAATAAATCGGGACTGCTTACTTCTACAGTTGCAGGTTCCGGGTTAATATCAGTTCCAATATTTTTATTGCAGAATTTAATAAGATTAGGTAATGATGTGGGGTTTGCGTACCAGTCGCCACCTCCATTGTATTTTAAAAGTGCAATTCGTACAGAGCTGTTCTGTGATTGAGTTAGTGAATAACAAAAAATAAATACTATTAAAATAAAAATTCTCATCAGAAGTAAAATTTGAATTTTGCAAAGTTATTAAAGAAAGCAGATACAATACAAACAATTAAATATAATTTAATATTCTTTAATCTTTTGTCAATTTTAAAGTCGTAATTTTATTTTCGTTTTCAATTTTTAGCAGATAAATACCTTTTGCAAATTTCTCTGTATTAAGATTTAATTCGTCTTTATTTGTGTAAGTATTGTAAATTGTTTTTCCTGTAGCATCAATTAAACTTATTTTAATCGGATTGTTTTGTTTGTTGTTGAGTTTTATATTTATTTCTGAATGAAATGGGTTAGGGTAAGTGGCTACTGTGTTTTCAATTTGATTATTGTTTGTTTCAGTTGATGAAGAAAGTACAGTAACTTTTATATCGTCGAAATAAAAACCATCAAAGTTTGACCAACTGTCACTAACTAATTTAAATCTTAGTTTAATATTTTGTCCAAGATAATTTGTCAGATCAATTTGTTCTTTTACCCATGTAGACTGAGTTCCGTCATAAAGCGGATTATCTAAATCCTGATTAGAATTTCCAGGATGGTTATATTTTCCGCATAATGGAGTCCATGTTGTGCCATTTGTTGATGCAAGAACTTCAACATAATCATATCCTGCTTCAATATCCCATTTTGCCCAAAATGACAGTTCTGCGTAAATAGCACCGGTTAGGTCAATATAATTTATGGTGGAAATTGTTTTATTAGCATTGTCGGTATAATTTCCGCTAGGTGAGTCGGTAAAACTTTTGGTAGGAGAGTAATAGCTTGTTGTTGTAGTATTCCATGTTGCAGAAGCTGTCCAGTTTGTCATATTGTTAGCAACATCGTTAAAAATATCTATAGGATTGCCATAAATTTTATTAATGGTATCTGAATAATAATATCCGTAAGAATTTTCAATTTTATAAACATAAGAAATTATTTGCCCCGGAGTTAATGATGGTAATAATGTTATTAAAATTGAATCTGATTTTGATTGTAAGAAATGCATGTTGTTAATTGTTACAGGTGTGCCAACAGATTGAATATTCAAATTTGTTGGAATAACCGAAACGGTAAAGGTAGCCGGTGTGTCAAGTCCTAAACTTTGAATGTTAAATTTTTGATAGCCTGAATTGCTTATGAATTTTGGGCTGATGTCGTTAACTGTTGCATATTTCCCTGCAAATAAAGCAAGATAAAAATTCATGTCGGCAAAAGATTTTGCAATAGTTTCTATTCTGTTAGATGCAGGCCAGAATCCGTCATTAGCATCACCTGCTTCCGGACCAAAGGCTATAATTTTATTTTTTGTAGTTTGTTCACCATAAAACCAGTCAAATGATCCTCCGTTTGCATTGTATCCAATTGTTTGATATGGTGTGCCATAAGCAAAACCATTATTTTTTGTCATTAAAGCTGAGTATTGTCGGTAAATTGCTGAATCGGGACTTAATTGATCTATATATCCCCATGGGTTTAGCAGTACATTGCTGTAACAATGATAATCGATTAATAATTTAAAATTATGACTTTCTGTAAATGCTTTCATTATCTGAGTTTCAGCTTCAGAAAATGCATTTGTTCCCCTATATGTTTCATCATTAATATCTATTGAAGATCCGATATTATCATATCCCCATTGGTATCCGTAGTTTCTGTTTAAATCTATTCCAATTGGAGAGCCACCAGTTTGCCTACAGTTTTTTCTGTGCATACCACCACCGCCTGGATTGGTTATTTCATTTAACTTATAACCATCTGGATTTACACATGGAATAAAATAAAGTTCTGTATTGTCAACAATGTATTTTACTGTTGAATTTGTATTGTAATTTTCGAGTAAATAATACATGTAAAAAAATAATTGTTGCATTCCCATTGGTTCACGTGCGTGTGTTAAAGCACTATAAAGTACTTCAGGTTCAGTTTCGTCAATACCCGGATTATCTGAAATTTTTACCATCCATAGTTTTCTGCCTTCTATTGTTGTAGTTGCACTTACTTGTTGTCTGACTGTAACTAAGTTAGGAAAACGCTGATGCATGCTGTCAAGTTCAGCCATTATTTCTTCAATTGAATAATATCCGGCAATTGAACCAAGTGAAAAGAATTGAGGAGTCTGGTATTTATCTACTGAACAAGCGACAGCATTTACACTTTTTTTTTTAGGTGCTTCTATACTTTCTTTTGATGATTTGTTTCTTTCTTCATAGAATTTTGAAACATCGTCAATCATAATTTCATATTTAAATCCATTGTCTTTAATTATTGAAAGCTCGCGTTCCGAGAAATCTGCAATAATATATTGATCTTTTTTTACCTCTCCGTTATCAACTGCTACTCCCAATGAAGCAAGTTTATTTAACTCGCCTTTTTGAAAGTAAACTTTTGCCTTAGAGTATTTTTGAGTTATTTGTGAATGTATGTCAGTTGAAAATATAACTGCTGAAATTAGCAGTGCAATTGAAATAAGAATGTTTTTCATAATTGATATTTTTACTCTTATAAAGATATATTGAAAAACTATACGTGGTTAAAAAATCCTAAAGATTTTTAAGAGTGCAAAATTTTATGTTGTTTTGTATAAAATTTAGAATGAAAACTATGAAATTACTATGTTTAAAATAAATTAAAGCAGAAATAATTTATTTTAAATGTCGTAATTCATTTGATCGATTTAATAAAAAATAAAAAACAAACGCATGAAAAACATTTCTTTAATATTAAATGCAATATTATTTATTGCTGTTATTATTCTTTTTGTATTGCACTTTAGCTCTAAGTCATCAAGTAACAAGGAATCTGCAACTGTGGTAAAAAAGACAACAGATTCTATTCCTGCAAATACTGATATTGCTTATATTAATGTAGATAGTCTGCTAAAGAAATATAATTTATATGAAGAACTTGAGAATAAGTTAATGGAAAAGCAAAAAGGAATGGAGTCTGACTTAAACAGAAAATCTGCAGCTTTTGAAAAAGAAGCAGCAGAGTTTCAGAAAAAAGTTCAGAATAATAGTTTTTTAAGTCAGGAGAGTGCACAGCGTCAGGAGCAGGATTTAATGGAAAAACAACAAAATCTTTACAAGTTAAGAGAAGATTTATCAAACGAGTTAATGCTTGAAAGTCAGAATTTAGAGAAACAATTATTAGATACTGTTACAAGTTTTTTAAAAGAATTTAATAAAGATGGTAAATACAGATTTATTTTAAATTCTGCTACTTTTCTTTATGGTAATAGTTATTTAAATATTACCGATACTGTTGTTGGAATGCTTAATAGTCGTTATCAGCCTGCAATTAAAAAAGAATAATACTATGCAGATTTTTGGGCATTATTTAGAAAAGCATGCCCTTTATTCTTCTTTTATAAAAGATAATCCTAATGATGATTTATTTTTGTCAATTGTAATACCGTGCTTTAACGAACCCGATATTATTGCAAGTATAGACAGCTTATGGGAATGTACAAGACCTGATTGTTCGGTTGAGGTAATTATTGTTATTAATGCTTCTGAAGATTGTAATGAGATTAATTTAAATCAGAATAAAATCAGTGAAAAGATCTTTGATGAATGGCAAAAATCTCACTCAGAAAATAAATTCAGATTTTATAAAATAGTAGTTAATGATTTACCCCAAAAAGATGCCGGTGTTGGTTTGGCCAGAAAAATTGGGATGGATGAAGCAGTAAGGCGTTTTAATTTAATAAACAAAAAAGATGGTGTATTAATAGGATTTGATGCAGATTGTAAATGCATGAAAAACTATTTGTGTGAAATTGAAAATATTTTCAAACAAGATTCAAAATTAAATGGCTGTTCTATTCAGTTTGAGCATCCTTTTGAAGGCGATGAATTTGACGATTTTACATATAATGCGATTGCTTCTTACGAACTTTATTTAAGGTATTATATTGAGGCATTAAAATTAGCAGGGCATCCATTTGCATTTCAAACAATAGGTTCCTCTTTTGCTGTTCGTGCAGAGGCTTATTGTAAACAGGGAGGCATGAATAAACGTAAGGCAGGGGAGGATTTTTATTTTTTACAAAAGATTATCCAGCTAGGCAATTATGCTGAATTAAATACAACAAAAGTTTTTCCATCACCACGATCTTCCGACAGAGTTCCTTTTGGAACCGGAGCTGCAATAGGCAAAATGCAGATCTCTGGAGATTCTAATTATATGACATACGATTTAACTGCATTTGAAGATATTGCTGATATTGTTGAAAAATCCTGTACATTGTTTGGAGCAAATGAAGAAAAAATAAAATCAGTTATTAAAGAGTTTTCTGTTCCAATGCAGAATTTTTTAAATGAAAATAATTTTATTCAGAATGTTGGCGAGATTAATTTGAATTCTAATTCACAACTTACATTTTCTCAAAGGTTCTTCAGATGGTTTGATATGTTTAAGGTATTGAAATATATGAATTATAGCCATCAGGGTTACTACAATCCTAAACCTATCTCAGAAGTTGCAATTAATTTACTTGAAAATTGCAATTGTATAACAAGTTGCAGGAATTCAAAAGAATTATGTGAGATTTATAGAGAAATCAATCTAAATTATTAAATCAATTTCTTAATTATATTTGCAATAAATTAATAAAAGGTGAAGCAAATTTTGAAATATATTCCTCAGTATTTAAGGTATTTGTTGGGGATGTATTTTCTTGGAGTATTAATTTTTACAATATTCAGAATATTTTTTGTTTATTCATCAAAAGAATTGTTGCCCGATTTTGCCGATGTTAATTCATATTTAGCAAAAGCATTTGCTATAGGTTGGCGTTTTGATACAGTAATTTCTTGTTATATTCTTGTATTTCCTTTTATTGTTTTATCGGTGTTAAATATGTTTAATGCGAACTCGTTAATAACAATTAGAATAATAAAATTTCTGACAGCGCTTATTTTTATTTTTGCTTTTATGCTTTGTGCTGTTGATATTCCTTATTTTAAATACAATTTTTCGAGATTAACTGTTGCAGTATTTAATTGGGTTGATACCCCTGATATGATGGTTAAATTTATTTTTTCAGAGTTTATTTATATCGTTTATTTATTTGTTTTTATAATAATTGCGATTGTATTTTCTTTATTAGCAAAGTATATTAGAATTAAAACATTGTTAAAGGCATATTCAGAAGAGAAACAATCGTTAGTAATAAAAATTATTTTCTTTGTTGTAATTGGGTTTGTTCTTTTTAATGGCATGAGGGGGCGTACCAGTGCGCCAATAAAAGAGGGTAATGCTTGTGTTTCATCTAATGCATTTATTAATCAGATTGGATTAAATCCTGTTTTTACTTTTGTTAAAAGCATGATGAATAAAATTGTATTTATGGACGATAAGTTAGCATTAGTAGAGGTTAGAAGGTATTTGAATATAACAGATTTTGATAAGTTTGATTCGCCAATTGCAAGAAGAGTTATTCCTGATAGTTTATTAAAGAAGCGAAATATTGTTATTGTTATAATGGAGAGCATGACTGCAGATAATCTCAGTCGTTTTGGAAATAAATATAACATTACACCTAATATTGATAGTCTGGCAAATAATGGTTATTCTTTTGACAATATCTGGAGTGCAGGAAAGCATACTTCAAATGGTGTATATTCAACTTTATATTCTTATCCTGGAATATGGAGTTTAAGATCTACAACAAATGTTGAAAGAACAGTGTATTCAGGCTTTCCCGGAGTATTAAAGCAATTGGGTTATAGTACAACATACTTCACAAATCATGGAACCAGTTTCGATAATATTGGCGAATTTCTTCCTGAAAATCATTTTGACAGAATAATTTCCCAGGGTGATTACTCTCAGGATAAAATAGTAGGAATGTATGGTGTTCCCGATCATGTTATGTTTGAAAAGGGGATAGAGGTCTTATCAGAATTATCTCAAGGTAATAGACCGTTTTTTGCAACATTTATGACTACCAGTAATCATGGACCATATATTATTCCTGATGGTATTAGTTTTAAAGCAAAAACAAATAAAATTGAAAAGCAAATTATTGAATATGCCGACTGGTCTATCGGATATTTTATGCAAATGGCATCAAAGCAGCCATGGTTTGATAGTACTGTATTTGTTTTTACAGGAGATCATGGTGCCATAACAGGGAACAATAAATATATTATTCCGTTGAGTTTTCATCATGTTCCTTTTATTATTTATTCTAATGAATTAATTACTGAGAGCAAGGCAGATCCTATTCTTGGAGGTCAGATTGATATATTTCCAACATCTATGGGAGTACTTAATGTATCTTATGTTAACAATACGTTTGGAATTAATTTATTTAAAGAAAAGCGTGATTATATTTATTTTAGTGAGGATAATAAATTAGTTTGTTTAAATAGCGATTTTATGTATGTTTTTTCGAAAGAGAAAGAGGAAAGTTTATTTAAACTAAAAGGTAATGATGTCTCAAATTGTATTGAAAAAAATAAAAATATAGCCGACAGTATGAAAAAATATATGTTTGTAATGTTGCAGTCAACACAGTGGATGATAGAACATAAAAAAACTAATGTTATACAATTCTCAAAATAGAAAGGTTAATAGTTATTAAAAATCGGCTCTATTTTTTTGATTGAGTATTTTGGGTTAATAAAATCATATCTTTGCCGCAATTTTAATATAAGTGAAGACATTAATCAATTTAAAGCCCGGAGTTTCTAAACGCTATCTTTTATTTGTGGCTGCAATAGTATGGTCATTTGCAGGGTTTAAACTGAATTCTATTGGTTTTGTGTTATTTCACCATATTCCGGGAATATTTGCATATAAATTAGCTGGTTGTATAATATTAGGTGTATTGTTTTTTATACTCATGTTTAAAAAACTCTCAAAGAAGCATATTATAAGAATTATCAATTTACCAAGCGAGAGACCGTTTATTCTTTTCTTTTTTAATTTAAGAAGTTATATACTTATGACAGTTATGATGACTTCGGGAATACTTACAAGAAAATATGAACTTTTACCAAAAGAATATATTGCTGTAATATACGTTGTAATGGGACTCCCATTACTGCTTTCATCTTTAAGATTTTACTATTATGGCTTTTATTATAATAAGTATAGTGAAATTTTAAAGGAGAAGTAGCATATTAATTTACATGAAGTAAGTTAAAAATAACAAAACCCGACGAAAGCCGGGTTTTGTTATTTTAATACTGCTTATGATTATTTTTTTTCAATTTGAGCATCAACAACTCCGATAGTAACCATATCAACAATTTCTCTTACTGAACTTGCAAGTTGAAGTACATGAACTGACTTCTTTAATCCCATTAATAATGGTCCAATAGCTTCCATTTGGCCCAATTCCTGCATTAATTTGTACACGATGTTACCAGCAGCAAGGTTAGGGAAAATTAAAGTGTTTGCTTCTTCGTTTCCAAGTTTTGTAAAAGGAAATAATTCATTTCGCATTTCAGGATTAATTGCAAAATTTGCCTGAAAGTCGCCATCAACTATTAAATCAGGATGTTGTTCGTGTAAGATTTTTACTGCATCCTGAACTCTTTTAGTTTCTTCGTTTGGTGTTGATCCAAAATTTGAATAAGAAAGCATTGCAATTTTTGGAGTAATATTAAATTCTTTAACTGTGTTGGCTGTTAAAAGTGTAATATCAACAAGGTCTTGTGCAGTTGGGTTAATATTAACTGTTGTATCTGCTAAAAAGTAAGGTCCTCTTGGGGTCATCAGAATATACATTCCCGCAACAATACGCACACCTTTTTGACGTCCGATTATTTCAAGAGCAGGACGAATAGTAGTAGGATATTTTCTGGTCAAACCCGAAATAAATACATCTGCCATGCCTTTTTCAACCATCATAACACCAAAGTAGTTATGAGTTCTGATAGCTGATTGTGCATCAATATAAGTAAGACCTTTTCTTTTCCTCATCTCAAAATAAGCAGCAGAAAAATCATTTCTTCTTGCTTCTTCCTCTTTCGATTTTGGGTCGATAATCTGAATTTTTCCTAAATCTAAATGATTTTCTTCACTTATTTTTGCAATTTGTTCTTTATCTCCTAATAAAATTGGAATTGCAATTCCTTCTTCACTAACTTCCTGTGCTGCTTTTAATATTTTGTAATTTTCTGCATCAGCAAAAACAACACGTTTTGGATCTTGTTTAGCTTTATGAGTAACCTTACGCATTAATTCATTATCTAAACCAAGTCGTTTTTTTAATTCTGCTTTATATGCATCCCAATCCTGAATTGGTTTTTGAGCTACACCAGAATCCATAGCAGCTTTTGCTACTGCAGGAGCAACTGTGTAAATTAAACGTGAATCAAGAGGTTTTGGAATAATATAATCTCTTCCAAATGAAAGATTTTTGGTGTGATATGCTAAATTAACAGTATCTGGAACACTTTCTTTTGCAAGTTCTGCCAAGGCCTTTACTGCAGCTAATTTCATCTCTTCATTAATACAAGTAGCTCTAACATCTAATGCCCCTCTGAAAATGAAAGGGAAGCCGAGAACATTATTTACCTGATTAGGATGATCGGAACGACCGGTTGCCATGATAATATCTTTTCTGGCTGCTATTGCATCAGCAAAAGAAATTTCAGGTGTGGGATTTGCCATTGCAAACACAATTGCATCTTTAGCCATTGAACGAACCATGTCCTGAGAAACTACATTACCTTTAGACAGACCTACAAAAACATCTGCATCTTTAATTGCTTCTTCTAAAGTATTTATATTTCTTTTTGAAGCAAATAGTTTCTTTTCGTCAGTTAGGTTATCGCGATCTGCTCTGATAACACCTTTGCTGTCAAGCATTACTATGTTTTCGTATTTAGCTCCTAATGCAACATATAATCTGGTGCATGAAATTGCAGATGCACCTGCACCATTAATAACTATACGAACTTTTTCAAGTTTTTTTCCAACCAATTCTACAGCGTTAAGCAAAGCAGCAGCAGAAATAATTGCTGTGCCATGCTGATCGTCATGCATAACAGGAATATTTAGTTCTTCTTTAAGTCTTCTTTCAATTTCGAAGCATTCAGGAGATTTAATATCTTCAAGGTTTATACCTCCAAAGGTAGGAGCAATTGCTTTAACTGTATTAACAAAATGATCAATTTCGTATGCATCAACTTCAATGTCAAAAACATCAATGTCTGCAAATATTTTAAATAAGAGCCCTTTTCCTTCCATTACCGGTTTACCTGCTTCTGGTCCAATATTACCTAGACCAAGAACTGCTGTACCATTTGAAATAACTGCAACTAAGTTACCTTTTGCAGTATATTTATAAACATCTTCCTTATTATCTGCAATTTTTAAACAAGGTTCAGCCACTCCAGGTGAATAGGCTAATGATAAATCTCGTTGTGAACTATATGGTTTTGTTGGGATAACCTCAATTTTACCAGGACGTCCTTTTGAGTGATAATCTAAAGCATCTGTATTCAATTTTTCCATAACATAGTTTATTTAAAAAATGGTTCTTGCAAAGTTGAAATTTTAAATTGGTTAATTCAAAAAATAATTTGGTAAAAAGTAAAAGTGTTGAGTGTTATTTGACATATTGATTTTCCTGTAATTGCAATTGTAAGTAATCCAATGAATTTGAAGACAATAATTTTATAAGTTTATTTTAATAATCTGTATTTATAAATTAACAACTGTTCATAAATTTATTCTTAAATAAATATTAATAAATCAGTATTATATGAAACAGTAAAACGATTTAGTTTAAAATTATTAGTTTCTGATATTTCAAAATCATATTTTTGAGGTCAATTTTTATTTTTTTATGCAGGATTATAAAAGTAGAATTAAAGATATTTCTTGTTTAATAGGAAATACTCCTTTGTTAGAAATTAATTTTGAATACAAAGGAAAAAGAAGAAGGATTTTTGCAAAAGCCGAGAATCTAAATATGACTGGTAGTATTAAAGATCGAATGGCTCTTCATATAATAAGCAAAGCCTACGAAAGAGGAATATTAAAACCTGGTAGTCCAATAATTGAAGCAACAAGTGGGAATACAGGTATTGCTTTTTCTGCTATAGGTAAGGCTTTGGGTCATACTGTTACTATTTTTATGCCCGACTGGATGAGTTCAGAAAGAATGAATCTAATAAAGAGCTTAGGAGCCAAGATAGTTTTGGTTTCAAGTGAAGAAGGCGGTTTTAAAGGCAGTATTGCAAAATCAATTGAATTAGCTGAGAAAACAAAAGATGCTTTTTTGCCTTGTCAGTTCTCAAATGAAGATAATGTTGAAGCTCACATGCTAACAACCGGACCAGAAATTTACTGGCAATTAAAATATAAATCATTAGAACCTGATGCATTTATTGCAGGTGTGGGTACTGGTGGAACAATTATGGGAGTTGGAAAATATTTAAAAAGTAAATTCGAGAACATTAAAATTTATCCTTTAGAACCATCAAATTCTCCTACATTAACCACAGGTTATAAGGTTGGTAAGCATAGAATTCAAGGTATTTCTGATGAGTTTATTCCTTCTATTGTAAAATTAGATGAATTAAACCATGTAGTAGCTGTTGATGATGGAGATTCAATTATTATGGCACAGAAACTTGCTTGCGAGTTAGGAATAGGTGTCGGAATTTCATCTGGTGCTAATTTTCTTGGGGCATTAAAAGTTCAGGAGGAATTAGGAGAGGATTCAATTGTTGTTACAGTATTTTCAGATGATAATAAGAAATATTTAAGTACAAATTTACTTTGTGAGGAAAGCGAAAAAAGCAATTTTATTTCTTCGGATGTTAAATTAACTAGCTTTAAAGCAATTAAAAGAGTTTGTCATGTTTGTTGTAATCCTGAAGACTGTGACGAGTTGAGAAATTTTATTACTCAACCCGAAAACCAGCTTCCATTTTGCCCTAAAAGAAATTAGATACTAATAAATAAAAGAGCCAGATAAATATTTTATTATATCTGGCTCAAAATAAATTTATGAAATTTCGGCTGTTTTAATGGATAATTGTTCTATTCACAGTTTTCTTAGCTTTTTGAACATAAATAATTGAGATTTCAAGCCCACCTCTACCATTAGTATATTTCTTTAGATAAGAAGTGTTTATGTCATAGCTTAATCTGAATACACATTGATTATATTTTAATCCTAAATGTATCATTACTGCATCTTTATTTCTATATGCTAATCCTGCAATTGTTTGATATGGAGTGTCATTTATTTTGTAATAGAAAAGAGTTGAAAATACTAAATCAGTTGCCTTTGCCTGAAACATCGTTAAAATATTTGGCTGAATGTACATTTGTTCGTTAATATGGTATTCACATCCTCCGGTTAAAACGTATCTGATAGGCATTCTACTTTTTTCTGAAGTAAAGGATTCGTTTGGCATTGTTACATGAAATAATGATAAACCTACATGTGGACTTACTTTAAGTCCGTTTTTCCGGTATTTATAATAAAATCCCATATTGGCATCAAATCGATAAATACTTTTATTTTCTAATATTTCACCACTTATTATATTTTCATCGTAAGAATTTGTGGCATATGAATATTGACTGTCAAAGATTAAGTTATCAACTTTAATACTTCTGTTAAATAACCCGATTTGCAATCCCCCGAAAAGATTATGTTCATTTTTCGGATCTAAAGTTATTTCATAAGCACCACCAACCATAAAATTTAAAGTGTTTAAAAAACCTGCACCAGATCTTGTATTCAACAAATAACCACCTATTCCAAATCCTTTGTATGGCATGTCAAAACTTAAAAGCTGGTTATTAAATGGCTTGGTAGCAATTCCTCGCCATTGAGATCTGTAACTAGTATTTGCCCTCCATGCAAATTCATCGCCCCACGACATTCCGCAGAGGGCTGGATTTAATGCCTGTAAAGTTGCATCAAATTGCGAAAAATGATGGTCTTGTGAATAAGCTTTAGTGAAAAGAAATATGCTTAATATAAAACATATACCGAATATTATTTTATTTGTTTTCATAATTTCTTTTTTTTATCTGATTAATGAAATATCACTTGAAATATTTAAATCGGTTCCATCTGTAAGTTTCCCATTAAAAATGTATATATAGGTTCCTTCAGGTTGTTCTTTACCCTTAAAGGTTCCATCCCATTTTGCAGATTGATTATTAGAAATAAATATTTGTTGTCCCCAATCATTAAATATTCGCAATTCATACTCTATAAAAGGTCCACCTCTTACAAAGAAGTAATCATTCAGACCATCACCATTTGGCGAAAATGCAGTTGGTATAGCATATCCGTTAGAGTTAACGGTAATTGTTTGTGATGTACTGTCTGTACATCCATTCTCACCGTTAACAAATAACCAGACAGTATAGCTTCCCATTGTATTATACAAATACTGCGGATTTTGTAAATCAGAAGTTCCTGTTTCATCTCCAAATGTCCATATCCAGCTAACTGGATTTAATGACAAGTCGGTAAACTGAACCTGATTGCCTGTGTTTATTATACTGTCTGAAACGCTAAAGTCTGCGCTAATTACCGGATAAATATGTACAGAAGCAAGTGCTGTGTCTGAACAACCTGCATTCGAATGTACAATTAAGGTAACATTGTAGTCACCTGAGTTAGAATATAAGTGGGTAGGGTTAGAGGTATTATTTCCCATCCCATCCCCAAAATTCCATAACCATGTATCAATTGTTCCATTTGTAATTAATGATGTGTCATTAAATACAATGTTTGTGTTAGAACAATTTGCAATACTTGTGAATCCTGCAACAGGTAATGGGTTAATTGTTAATAATAATGAGTCAAGTCTTGTTCCGCAAGTAAATTGATATCTGACATAAATGTAAATGCTTCCACTATCTAAGTCTGTACTATCAGGAATATATGTGACATTCCATGCAGTATCGTTTGGTGAAAATGTTCCATTGCCTTGAGTTGTCCATAAGAATGTGCCTGTGTCACCTAAAATAGTTGGTGTAATGAAAATACTGTCATTCCAGCAAATAGTTTTGTCGGGTCCGGCTTCAATAGATGCGCTTCCTGATAAGAATAATACATGAACAGTATCAGAAATGTAACAACTTCCAAGATTAGTTGAGGTTAGTATTAAATCAACAAAGCCTAAATCAATATCTTGTGTACTTGCATTATAAGATGTTGTTAAAAGAGTGTCTGAAGGAGAAAATATACCTGTTCCATTGCTTGTCCATATTCCTGTTCCTGAAATACTGGTAATAGTTCCGTTTAAATTAGCAATGTTACCATTACATACAGTAAAGCTCTCTCCGGCATTTACAATTGGAGTCGGAATAAATGTAATAACAAGTGAGTCACTAATAGGATTACAGTTGCCATTATTAGTTGAAGTAAGGTATAATGTTACAAATCCTGCAGTAGTATCATCAGCACTTGGTATATAATTAGTAAGTAAATCGTTTGCTGAAGGGAAGAATGCTCCTGTTCCGTTTGTACTCCATATTCCTGTAGATGCACCGGCACTAACAATACCTGAAAGTGCAACTTCACTGCTTGAGGTACATGTAGTCAGATTATTTCCTGCATCAACATATGGAGCAGGTGTTATTGTAATTAAAAGACTATCGCTGGTATTGCTACAGGCATTTATAACATTTAGAGTTAATGTTACATTTCCTGATGTTGTATCAGCGTTACTGAAATGATATGTAGCATTTAAATCAGAACTATCAGGACTAAATGTTCCTGAGCCTGATGTGCTCCAGAACGAACTGCCGGAAGAGACTATTCCAGAAAGTGTTACAGTACTATTTGCGCATGCAGTAATATCAGCTCCGGCATTAGCAGTTGGTGCTGAGTTTATATTTACTACCATAGTATCTATTGCTGGCGGGCAATTTCCATTGTGAGTTGATGTAAGTATTAGATTTACGATTCCTGCTATACTATCAGATAAACTGAAAATATAAGTTGCATTAAGAGTAGAATCGTTTGGAATAAATGTGCCGCTTCCAGTAGAAGTCCAAATTCCAGTATTGGTAGATCCTGTGATACTTCCATTAAGGGTTACCTGAGTTTGTGTATTGCATACTGCCTGATTAGAGCCTGCATCAGAAATAGGACCCGGTAAAATGTCTATTCTTACAGAATCGTTTGTACTACACCCACCGGATGCTGTAAGTGTTAATGTTACAAATCCAGTTGTTAAATCGTCAGAACTTATATTATAATTTGCATTTAACGCACTGCTATCCGGACTAAAAGTTCCATTTCCGGAAGTTGTCCAGTATCCGTTACCATTACCTCCAGTAATACTACCGTTTAATGTTACCGGTACGTTTGAACACGCAGTTTGATCAATCCCCGCATTTACTATAGGGAATGTAACCATTGTTAAGGTGATGTTATCGCTAATCTGATTGCAACCACCATTGTTATCTGACCATAATGTTAAAATAACAGAGCCTGCAATTGTATCTGCTGCGGATGGGTGGTATACAGGATTTAATATTGTGTCTGAAGGGGTGAATGTACCTGTGCCACTTGTTGTCCAATGCCCGGATAATGTACTTACAACCCCATTAAGAACAGCATTGTTCCCATTACAGATACTTAAATTATTTCCTGCATTAATTGTAGGTGATGAGGTAATTGTTACAACAATAGAATCATTTGCTGGTAAGCACGTTCCGTAATTTGTAGCTTCAAGGTAAATAACAACTGAACCATTTGCTGTATCAGAAGGGCTTGGAATGTAATTGGCATTTAAATCTGTATCAGTTGGAATGAAAACGCCCGTACCATTAGTAGTCCACTGACCTGTTGTTGTTGCACCTGAAATTAATCCTGTAAGAACAACAGTGGAATTATTTGCACAAACTGCTATATCTGTTCCTGCATCAACCCATGGACCAGGAGTTATAGTTACATTAATTGCATCGCTAACATTTACACATGATCCTGTAGTTGTTAGAGTTATTGTTATATTCCCTGATGAAGTGTCTGAAATACTAGGGTTATAAGTTGCATTTAACGAGGTGTCAGATGGAGTAAATGTTCCTGTTCCACTGGTTGTCCATTGTCCTGTTCCTAACCCACCTAGGATAATTCCACTTAGGCTTAAAGTGTTATTTGCGCAGAAAGTTTGATTGCCTCCTGCATTGACTGTTGGGACTGTTGTTATTGTAAGAGTTAATCCATCAGATTCTGCATTACAGATTCCATTGTTTGTTGACGTTAGAATAATAGATATAGATCCATCTATGCTGTCCTGTTGACTTATCTGATAAGTTGCATTAAGTGTAGTGTTATCTGGAACAAAAATTCCGCTACCAGTTGTTGACCAAATTCCGGTAGTTGTTAATCCTGCAATGTTACCATTTAGATTAATCTGAGTTACATCAGCACAAACAACCTGATTATTTCCGGCATTTACAGTCGGTGCTAATATAAACGTTAAATCAAGTTGGTCCTGAACAAGACAGGAATTAGTTGAATTAAGAGTGAGAGTAACTGAACCATTAGTAATGTCAGTAGCACTAGGTTGATAAGAAGCACTAAGATTTGTGCTATCTGGAGTAAAAATTCCGCTACCAGTTGTTGACCAATACCCTGTAGTTGATGTTCCGCTTACTGACCCTGATAATAATGCAGGAACATTTGAACATACAGTCTGGTCTGAACCTGCATTAACAGTTGGTGGAACAACCAGATTTACCTTTAAAGTATCAGAAACAGGATTACAAGTGTTGTTATTTGTTGAGGTTAGTATAAGAAATACATTTCCTGATGAGATATCACCTGCTCCTGGCTGGTATACTGTAACAAGATTATTAGGATTTGTAAAAGTACCATCTCCGGTAGATGTCCAAGTTCCGGTTCCTGAAATTGAAAATACCTGTCCGTTTATATTTGCATTGTTACCAATACAAATATTTTTGTCGTTTCCGGCAAAAACTCTAGGAGCATCAGTATATGTAATAATTATTGAATCGGCTACTGATAAACATTCGGCAGGCTGATCTGTAGTTGTTAAGAATAGTGTTACAAACCCAGCTAATGTATCTGCAGAACTAGGAGAATAGGTAGCATTTAAGGTTGTTGCATCTGGTGTAAAGTTACCTGAGCCACTTGTTGTCCAGATTCCCTGAGATGCACTTCCTCCAATTATTCCTGCAAGTGTTGAAATGGCATTATTACTACAAAGAGTATCACTTAGACCTGCATCTACCGTCGGTGAAGGATTAACATTTACAGTAACTTGTATTCTTGGACTTGTACATCCATTTATTGTTGACTGAACATAATAGTCAGTTGTTACTATTAATATTGGTGTGGTTAAAATACTATCACTTGAAAGTAAATTTCCTCCGGTAACTGCATCAAACCATTCATATAAACCTCCGGGAGCAGTTGCAGTGAGAATAGTAGAATTGTTTTCACAAACAGTTGCACCTAGTGCTGTTGGAGAAGAAGGTATTGAGTTAAATATTACATTAATACTATTGCTTACACTTGGGCATGGTCCTGAAGGATCATCTGTAGTCAATGTTAAAGTAACAGAACTTTCTCCTGCAAAAGGAGTATAAATTGCATTCAATAAGGTATTGTCATTAAAAGTTCCTGTACCACCTGTCCAGATAGCATTTATTGCAGATCCGCCAATTGAACCAGAAAGCGGTACATTGAATCCTTCACATGTTTGAATGTTAATACCGGCAGAAACTGTAGCAGGTTGATCTATAACAATGTCATATGTTGCAGTAGCCTGAGCACATCCTCCTGATGCAGCAATGAAATTAGTGATAGTGTAATTTCCTGGAGTACTATTTGCCATATCAATCTCACCTGAAATAGCATCAATAAAATTTAATCCCGCTGGTAACGCGCTAAATACACCTGCACTTGCACCAACTCCAAATGAAGGTAATTCATTACTTCCTGATTGACAGAATGGAGTATTATATATGAATGTTGCTAAAGGTGCATCTGTAATTGTTATTATTTCTGTTCGTGTTGTAGGGCAGGGACCAGTAGTTGTATAAGTTATGTTATATGTATTTAACAAAGTGGAAGAAAGGTCAACTTCACCAGTACTGGCATTAACAAACGTCAATCCTGCCGGATTGGAAGTAAATGATCCAGGGAAACCTCCGGTTATTGTTGGAATAGGGTTAACACCAGAAACACAGAATGTGCCTGAAGAATAGTTAAATGTAGGATCATCTGTTGGAGTTACAGTAACAATAACTTCTGTTCTTGGACTAGCACAACCTAGAATTGTTGTTTGAACAAAGAATGATGTGTCTGTTGTTAAAACTGAGCTGGTATAGCTACTGCCTGTTCCAAGACTATTTCCCCCGATAGTAAGGTCAAACCATTCATAACTTCCACCTGGAGCTGTTGCATTTAATGTTGTTGTAAAACCTTCGCAAATAGTTGCACTAAGTGCAGTAGGTGCAGAAGGAATTGGATTTACTGTAACTAAAACAGGTGTTCTAGGACTTGTACATCCAAGAACTGTTGTTTGAACATAGTAAGTGGTTGTAGCAAATAAAGGAGGTGAATTAAATGATGCGCCTGTGAATAATGGGGTGCCACCTGTTGGTAAAGCATACCATCTGTAAGTTCCTCCTGGTGCTGTAGCTGTTAATATTGCAAAATCTCCTTCGCAAATTGTTTCATCTGAAACTGTTGGAGTGTTTGGTATAGGTTTAACTGTAACTGTAACTGCTTTTCTTCCACTTGTACATCCTGTAACTGTTGTTTGAACGTAATAGGTTGTAGTTGCATTTAGTGGTGGTGTTATAAAACTATTACCAGTATATAACAATGTGCCACCTGATGCAGCATCGTACCATTGATATGTTCCGCCTGGAGCTGTTGCTGTTAAAGTACCTGTACTACCATCACATATTGAAATATTATTAACAGTAGGTAAAACAGGAATTGGATTAACTGTTACAATTACTTCAGTTCTTGGTCCTGTACAACCCGTTAATGTTGTTTGAACAAAATAGGATGTAGTGATGTTTAAAATTGGTGTAGAAAATGAATTTCCGGAAGCTAAAAGAGTTCCGCCTGTCGGGGCATCAAACCACTCATAAAAACCACCGGGATCGGTAGCTGTTAGGATAGTACTTTCACCATCACATATGGAGATTCCTGATGCAGTAGGTGAATCTGGTAATGGTGTTACATTAACTGTTACTGCTGTTCTTGATGAACTGGAACAACCTAAAACAGTTGCTTCAACATAATATGTTGTATTAGTTGTTAGAGCTGGTGTAGTGAAGGATGCTCCTGTAAAAAGTGAAATACCTCCAGTAGGAGTTAAATACCAATTATAAGTTCCACCCGGAGCTGTAGCGGTAATGTTGGCTGTTTCACCAGAACATATTGTTGTTCCGGAAGCAGTAGGAGCATCTGGAATAGGATTAACAGTTACATCTACCTGAGTTCTTGGACCTGTACAACCTAATATGGTTGACTCTACATAATAAGAAATGTTTGAAAATAATACAGGAGTGGTATATGAACTGCCTGTAAATAATAGAGTTCCAGCTATTATGTCATCGTACCATTGATATGTTCCGCCTGGTGCTGTTGCTGCCAGTGTTCCGGTATTGCCAAAACAAATACTTATATCTGAAGCTGTTGGAGTAATTGGGATAGGATTTACAGTCACAACTACTTCCTGTCTTGGTCCTGAGCAACCTGATACAGTAGTCTGAACAAAGTATGAAGTTGATGTATTTAGAACAGGAGTTGTATAGTTTGCATTTGTTGCAAGTAAAATGCCTCCAGATAAGGCATCAAACCATTCATAAATTCCTCCGGGAGCTGTGGCAGTTAATGTTATGTAATCCCCATCGCAAATTGAAGCGTCAGCAACTGTTGGAGCAGGTGGTAATGGTGTAACATCAACAATAACTGGAGTTCTAGGTCCGGCACATCCATTTACAGTAGTTTGAACATAATAAGTTGTAGTACTCATTAATACTGGTGTATTGTAAGAAGCAGCGGATGCTAACAAAGTTCCACCAACTGCAGCATCATACCATTCATAACTTCCTCCGGGTGATGTAGCTGTTAATGTTGTACTTGTTCCGGAGCAAATAGTATTTCCATTTGCAGTTGGTGCTGCTGGAAGAGAAGTAATAGTTAAATGAAGACTGTCATTTGTTGAAGAGCAAGGTCCTGCTGGGTCATTTGTAGTTAAATGTAACCAAACAGACGAAATACCTGCTTGTGCTGTGTAAACCGTGTTAAGATTATTTGCATTAGCAAATGAACCTGAAGATGCTGTCCATGTAGCACTGGAAGCAGATCCACCAATAGTTCCTGAAATTGTTGCCTGAGAATTTTCACAAATGGTTTGATTTAGCCCTGCATCTACAGTTGGTGAAGTGTTAATTGTTAAATTGTTAGTAGCAATTGTTAAAGCACAACCACCACCGGCTGGAATTGTATTTGTAATAGTATATAGCCCCGGTAATGTATTTTGTAAATCTACTTCCCCTGTAGAAGGATTAATAAAAGTCAAACCAAAAGGACTTGAGGTGAAAACTCCAGCACTGGTTCCTGGGCCAAATGTTGGAATAGGATTAATGCCCTCCTGGCAATATGGATTGCTATATGAGAAACTTGCATCCGGAGCAATTGTTATAGTCAAATTTGCAGAATATGAATCTGGACATGGACCTGTTGTTGTATAAGTAACAGAATAAGTGTTTAATGCTGATGCAGCAAGATTTACTTCTCCTGTTGTGGTACTTACGAAAACAAGACCAGCAGGTGATGAGGTAAATGATCCCGGAAAACCTCCGGTAATAGTGGGTATTGGATTAGTTCCTGTAATACAATATGTTCCCAATGGATATGAGAAAGACGGGTCGTCGGTTGGAGTTACATTAACAGTAACTGTTGACATTGGACCTGTACATCCGCTAACAGTAGTCTGAACATAAAATGATGTTGTTGAAGTTAAGGCAGCAGTTGTATATGTTGAACCAGAAGAAAGAAGATTTCCACTAGTAGCAGCATCATACCAATCATATGAACCTCCTGGTGCAGTTGCTGTTAATGTTGCAGTAAATCCTTCACATATTGTAGTTCCTGAAGCGGTTGGTGCAGCTGGAGTTGGGGTTATTGTTACCTGAACTGCAGTTCTTGGTCCTGCACAGCCAGAAATAGTAGTCTGAACATAATAGGTTGTAGTTGAATTTAAGTTTGGAGTAGTATAGTTAACTCCATTTGATAGTAAGTTGCCTCCAGTAGCAGCATCATACCAATCATAAGAACCTCCCGGAGCTGTTGCTGATAAAATTGTATTTGTTCCTTGACAAATTGTAGTTCCTAAAGCAGTTGGTGCAACTGGGGTAGGGGTAACTGTAACTGTAACAAGGGTTCTTGTGCTTACACATCCGAGTACGGTAGTCTGAACGTAATAATCAGTTGAAACCGAAAGAGGGGGTGTTGTATAATTAGCTCCCGTAAATAACAATGTGCCACCAGTTGGAGCATTGTACCATCTATAGGTACCTCCTGGCGCTGTGGCAGAAAGTATAGCAGTAGTCCCTTCGCAAATCGTAGTGCCTGATGCAGAAGGTGCATTCGGATAGGGATTAACTGTTACTGTAACTGCTCTACGTGCACTTGTACAGCCGCTAATTGTAGTTTGCACATAATATGTTGTAGTAGAAATAAGGGCAGGGGTTGTATAGGAAGAACCTGTTTGTAATAGTGTGCCACCTGAAGAAGCATCATACCATTCATATGTTCCACCGGGAGCCGATGCATTTAATATGGCAGTATTTCCAGTGCAAATAGATGTGCCAGGAGCAGTAGGTAGTGCAGGTATAGGATTTACAGTTACCGTAATTGCTGATCTTGGTCCAATACAACCGAAAACATTTGATTGAACATAATATGTAGTTGTTGCAATTAATACGGGTGTTGTAAAATCTGATCCAGTGTATAACAATGTGCCACCTGATGCAGCATTAAACCATTCGTACACTCCGCCTGGAGCTGTAGCACTCAAAGTTGTTGAATTATTTTGACAAATGGTAGCTCCCGATGCTGTTGGAGCTGCAGGAGGTGGGTTAACATTAACATCAACTGCTGTTCTAGGTCCTGCGCATCCTCCAATAGTAGTTTGTACATAATAAGTAGTAGGGACAAAAAGAGCCGGAGTAGTATAACTAGCTCCAGTAATTAACAATGTGCCACCAGAAGAAGCGTCATACCATTGGTATGTTCCACCTGGAGCAGTAGCTGTTATTGTTGCAGTTGTTCCTGTGCAAATACCTGTACCTGATGCTGTCGGAGATGCTGGTACGGGACTTACAATTATATTTACAGCTTTTCTAATACTGGTACATCCAGATATTGTAGTCTGTACATAATATGTGGTATTTGTTACTAATACAGGTGATGTAAATGTTGCTCCTGTGAATAAAAGTGTGCCACCTGAAGAAGCATCATACCATTCATATGTTCCACCTGGTGCAGTAGCTGTAATGTTAGTTGAAGTGTTAATACATATTGATGTTCCATTGGCAGAAGGAGTTGCAGGAATAGGGTTAATTGTAACATTTGTAGTAGTAATTGCTGTACATCCTGCAGCATTGGTAACAGTTACAGAATAAGCTCCCGCCATTGCTAGTGTTGCGCCCGTAATTACAGGATTTTGTAATGTGCTGCTAAATCCTCCGGGACCCGACCAGTTATATGAACTTGCTGCTGTTACATTAAATTGTATTGTGGTTCCTTCACAATATGGTCCAGTGTTGGATGCTGTAGGAGAAGGTAATGCATTTACCGCAACAGTAGTTGTAGTAATTGCTGTACATCCTGCAGCATTAGTGACAGTAACTGAATAAACTCCGTTCATGGAAAGAGTAGATCCGGATATTGTAGGATTTTGTAATGCACTTGAAAATCCATCTGGCCCTGACCAATTATAAGACGAGGCAGCTGTAACGTTTAACAGGATTGTATTACCTTCGCAATAAGGTCCCGTATTGGAGGCTGTTGGAATAGGTAAGGCATTTACTATTACTGTTGTAGTTGATAAAGCAGTACAACCTGCAGCATTAGTAACAGTTACAGAATACAATCCGGCCATTGCAAGAGTTGACCCAGCTATTGTTGGATTTTGCAAAGTGCTTGTGTAGCCACCAGGTCCTGACCAATTGTATGAAGTGCCAGCAGTAACATTTAGTTGGATAGTATTTCCCTCACAATAAGGGCCTGTATTGGTTGCTGTGGGAGTAGGTATTGCATCAATAACTACGGTAGTTGTAGAAACTGCAGTACAACCTGCAGCGTTGGTAACTGTAACAGAATATAATCCGGCCATAGCCATAGATGCTCCTGTCCTGGTAGGGTTCTGTAATGTACTGGTGAAACTTCCTGGTCCTGACCAGTTATAAGTTGTAGCAGCAGTAACATTTAATTGAATAGTTGTTCCTTCACAGAAAGGCCCTGTGTTAGATGCAGTTGGTGTTGGTAAAGTGTTAACTGTTACTGTTGTTGTTCTTACAGCTGTACAACCTGCAGCGTTAGTAACAGTAACAGAATATATGCCTGCCATAGCTAATGTTGATCCTGGTCTTGTTGGATTTTGTGAAGTACTCGTAAATCCACTAGGTCCTGACCAGTTATAGGAACTGCCTGCTGTAACATTTAACTGAATAGTATTTCCTTCGCAATAAGGTCCTGTGTTAGAAGCAGTAGGTACTGGATTAGCATTAACTGTAACTGTTGTTGTTGTAATGGCTGTACATCCCGCAGCATTAGTAACAGTAACAGAATATACTCCTCCCATAGCTAATGTAGCACTGGCTCTTGTAGGATTTTGTGCAACACTTGTGAATCCACCAGGTCCAGACCAACTGTATGATGTGCCTGCTGTAACATTTAATTGAATAGTATTTCCAACGCAATATGGTCCTGTATTTGATGCAGTAGGAGTTGGAATGGCATTTATTGTAACTGTTGTTGTAGAAATTGCAGTACAACCTGCAGCATTTGTTACGGTAACAGAATATAAACCAGTCATTGCAAGTGTTGCACCAGATCTTGTCGGATTTTGTAATGTGCTTGTAAAGCCACCTGGCCCTGACCAGTTATAAGAAGTAGCAGCAGTAACATTCAATTGTATTGTATTTCCTTCGCAATAAGGTCCTGTATTAGAAGCTGTAGGTGCTGGATTAGCGTTAACTGTAACTGTTGTTGTTGTAATAGCTGTACAACCAGCAGCATTAGTAACAGTAACAGAATATATACCGGCCATAGCTAATGTAGCTCCAGATATTGTTGGATTTTGAAGTGCACTTGTAAAGCCACCTGGTCCTGACCAATTATAAGACGACGCTGCTGAAACATTTAATTGAATAGTAGCGCTTTCGCAATAAGGACCTGTATTTGATGCTGTAGGTGTTGGTGAAGCATTTACAATAACTGTTGTTGTAGAGGATACAGGAGCACACCCAGCATTTGTAACAGTTACAGAATAAACACCAGCCATAGCAAGCGTTGCACCAGCTCTTGTTGGATTTTGTAATACACTTGAGAATCCTCCGGGTCCTGACCAGTTATATGTGGTAGCAGCTGTAACGTTTAATTGAATAGTGTTACCTTCACAATAAGGACCTGTGTTAGTTACTGTAGGAGCCGGAACGGCGCTTACTATAACATTTGTTGTTGTTATTGCAGTACAACCAGCTGCATTTGTAACAGTAACAGAATAAATACCGCTCATAGCAACTGTTGCACTTCCTCTGGTTGGATTTTGTAATGCACTTGAAAAACCACCTGGACCTGACCAGTTATATGATGTGGCTGCTGTAACATTTAATTGAATAGTTGAACCCTCACAATATGGGCCGGTATTAGAAGCAGTCGGAGTAGGCAAGTTGTTTACTGTAACTGTTGTTGTAGAAATTGCAGTACAGCCAGCTGCATTTGTTACGGTAACAGAATAAATACCGCTCATAGCAACTGTTGCACTTCCTATTGTCGGATTTTGTAAAGCACTTGAAAAACCTCCCGGTCCAGACCAGTTATATGATGTTGCTGCAGTAACATTTAGTTGAATAGTGTTACCAACACAATATGGTCCAGTGTTAGATGCGGTAGGTGTAGGTATTGCATTAACTATTACAGTAGTAGTAGTAACTGTAGTACATCCTGAAGCATTTGTTACAGTAACCGAATATACACCACCCATTGCAAGTGTAGCTCCAGCTCTTGTTGGATTTTGTAAAGCACTTGAAAAACCACCTGGCCCTGACCAGTTATAAGAAGTAGCTGCTGTTACGTTTAATTGAATAGTATTTCCTTCGCAATAAGGTCCTGTGTTGGATGCAGTAGGGGTGGGGTTAGCATTTATTGTAACTGTTGTTGTCGCAATGGCAGTACATCCTGCAGCATTTGTAACGGTAACAGAATATATGCCAGCCATAGCTAGTGTAGCTCCTGCTCTTGTTGGATTTTGTAGTGCACTTGTAAATCCACCTGGTCCTGACCAGTTATATGAAGTAGCAGCAGTAACATTCAATTGTATTGTATTTCCTTCGCAATAAGGTCCTGTGTTAGAAGCAGTAGGTACTGGATTAGCATTAACTGTAACTGTTGTTGTTGTAATAGCAGTACATCCAGCAGCATTGGTAACGGTAACAGAATAAATTCCAGTCATTACCATAGTTGCACCTGCTCTTGTGGGGTTCTGTAAAGCACTTGTAAATCCACCCGGTCCTGACCAATTATATGAAGTAGATGCTGTAACATTTAATTGAATAGTACTACCTTCACAATATGGTCCGGTATTAGATGCTGTAGGGGTAGGTAATGCATTTACAATTACATTGGTTGTTGTAGAAACAGGAGCACATCCTGCATTTGTAACAGTTACAGAATATACACCGCCCATAGCAAGTGTAGCACCTGCTCTGGTTGGGTTTTGTAAAGCACTCGAAAAACCACCAGGTCCCGACCAGTTATAAGAAGTTCCTGCTGTAACATTTAATTGAATATTTGCACCCTCACAATAAGGTCCTGTATTTGATGCAACAGGAGCTGGAACTGCATTTACAGTTACTGTAGTAGTTGTTATTGCAGAACATCCTGCAGTAGTAACTGTAACAGAATATATTCCATTCATTGCTAAAGTAGCACCCGCTCTGGTTGGGTTTTGTAATGTACTTGTGAATCCACCAGGTCCTGACCAGTTATATGATGTAGCAGCAGTAACGTTTAATTGAATTGTGCTGCCTTCACAATATGGACCTGTATTGGTAGCAGTTGGAGTTGGAATAGCGTTTACAGTAACTGTTGTTGTGGAAACTGCAGTACATCCAGCGGCATTAGTTACAGTTACAGAATAAATTCCACTCATAGCAAGTGTTGATCCTGCAATATTTGGATTTTGTAGGGCACTTGTAAATCCTCCTGGTCCTGACCAATTATATGATATAGCTGCATTGACATTTAATTGTATTGTAGCTCCTTCACAATATGGACCTGTATTTGAAGCAACGGGAGTTGGTGCAGCGTTTACAGTAACAGTGGTTGTTGTAACAGCAGTACATCCAGCGGCATTAGTGACTGTAACTGAATATAATCCAGCCATAGCTAGCGTCGCACCTGCTCTTGTAGGGTTTTGTAAGATGCTGGAAAAACCACCAGGTCCTGACCAGTTATAAGATGTAGCAGCAGTAACATTTAATTGAATAGTTGTTCCTTCGCAATAAGGTCCTGTGTTTGAAGCAGTAGGCACAGGTAACGCATTTACTGTAACTGTTGTTGTTGTACTGGCAGTGCATCCTGCAGCATTAGTTACTGTAACAGAATATAATCCTGCCATAGCAAGAGTTGCTCCTGATATTGTAGGATTTTGTATTGTACTTGTAAATCCATTTGGACCTGACCAGCTATATGAGGTAGCAGAGGTAACACTCAATTGTATTGTGTTTCCTTCGCAATATGGTCCTGTGTTTGTTGCTATAGGAGTTGGAATTGCATTTACTGTAACTGTTGTTGTAGAAATTGCAGTACATCCTTCGGCATTTGTAACAGTTACTGAATATACCCCAGCCATGGCAAGAGTTGCGCCAGAAATGGTTGGATTTTGTAAGGTGCTTGTAAATCCACCTGGTCCAGACCAGTTATATGAAGTTTCGGCAGTAACATTTAATTGAATAGTTCCACCTTCACAGAATGGTCCTGTATTAGAAGCAGTAGGAGTAGGTAATGCGTTTACAGTTACGGTTACAGTTGCTGGTCCACCTGGGCAACCATTATCATTTGCAATAACTGTATAGGTCGTTGTAGTAGTTGGAGTTGCTATTGGATTGGCTGAATTAGGATCATCTAAACCGGTTGTAGGCGACCAAATATAATTAGTTGCACCAGAACCTCCGGTGGGGCTTCCACCTAATGTTGTGCTTTGTCCAATACAAATTGCTCTATTAGCTCCTGCATCAAGTGTAAAAGCTGTTGGTCGTGCTGCTGGTACAAGTGTTGCATTTAAATACATTCTTACACCATTTACATGCTGAATTAAATTGTCATTTGAATAATTGTGACCTCCTAAATAGAAAACATTACCTCCGATTGAATCTTGAGGGCCAACGTGAGCAGCAGTTGCAACCATATTTGTTGTTGGTAATGGTGCACTTATACATGGATACATGTTGGGTTGAAATGCTGAAGCTACTCCAGGCCAAAATAATCTGATTGTACTTCCCATATCTGTTGTTACAACACCATGATACTGATTAAATGCCATGTCAGTATTAGAGTATGTATTTGTTGTAGCAACATTAGAAAAGTTTATTCCATGTGATGAGTGGAAATGTCCACCCCCGGGCTGGTGATCTTCGTAGAGGTCAATACCTGCGCATTGTGCGAGAAAATTACCTCCTTCGTTTACAAATTTCAAAACATTTTGAACAGGATTAATATCGGGATTAGTATTAAAATCCCAATGAGCTTCAGAACAGAATGTATAACATTCTGCAAGACCTAAGAAATTTCCAGCATTTTGAATAAAATAATTTGTTATACCAGCATTATCAAGCATTGTTTGATGAATTGCCTGATTTCCACCATTGCTAAAAACAGCAATTTTTGGTCTTTGATGAAGTGTATATCTTACATTAAGATTTTCGTTATTTGTTAATCTATAAACTGTAACCTGATTGTATCCTGCACCTAGGGCATAATAATCTGTGATTACTTGAGTAGCAGTTTTTCCTGTACTATAAAAGGATTTGTTTATCCATGTACTGTCAATAATGAATGCACTTGCAATAAATGAAACTGGTGCTGAAGCAACAGCTGATGGATAGACACGAGATGCATTGGCTGTAAAATCAACAGCATCTTTAGCTTTTCCTGAAAGTATAACCCACTTAACTGGAATATCATTCATTAATAAACTATGAACTAAACCATATGACCTTAAATTAAAAGGAGCTACTAATGCTTGATTATTGTTATCCATTGGAATTACATAGGAGCCAAGTGGAATAGTTTCTATATTAGATGGGGGATTAGGTTCGTCAGGTGTATAACAAATCTCATCAACAATTGTTCTTTTTCCGGTAGGATTTGGCGTTGTCATATTGGAAATAGTACTACCATCCATAACAAAAGATGTTAAAGAAGCATCAAGTCCATCACCAACATTTGCAGTAACCGGAACATCGTATACAAGAAAGAAATAATAATCACCTGGACCTTGGTTTAATTTTTGTGATCCGTTTATGGTGAAAGCACCGTTTGGATTACTTATAGTACCAAAAACAGAAGTACTTGCTGTAATTACAGGTGCGCCTTCTAAAAGACCATTAAAATATACTTTTGCTGAAGATATATTTGTTAAAGGATTTTGAGAAAAACCTGCATCACCGTTTGTATTGAAATTAAATTGTGTTACATCAGGGGGTGGACAACCACCAGTTACACTAATTCTCAACCTGCTAATAACAGCATTTCTGCTTGATGCACAATTACGATTAATATTATCTGTTGTATATTGCGAAACTGAACTGCTGTTATAAACAGTTGCAGCATTTGAATACATAAATCCAAAGGATTCTGAAGAAAGTGGGTTTTGGGTTGTAGTGTTAATTAAGAAAGTACCCGGATTTGTAGATAATCTTAATAAATTTCCACTTCCAATTGCTGTTGCCCTTATTTGAAAATTATTAAAAAATATTTCATCAAAGTTTGTGTTTGGATTAGCAATACTTGTGTTAACTGTAATAGTTATTGTGGTAGTAGTTACACCTGTTAAGGTTAATGTTGTAATATCGCTACCTCCACCATTTTTAGTAACAGAATGTGCAGCAGCAGGGTTAAATTCAAATCCAGCTGGTAAAGTTAGAATAATAGTTCTGCCGGTTGTCTGATTTCTAGTAAAATCGGTAGCTAATCTTTCTTTTAGTGAAAAATTAACAGTTTGATATGCAGTAGGATAAGCTCCTCCGCAAAAAGATAAATCTGAAAATGGGGTAATGTTGGGAGGAGTTAAATAAGTTATCCTTATTAATCCTGCTCCACCTGTACCGCCATTTCTATCAGTAGCACTACCTGCGCGACCACCTCCGCCGCCTCCACCTGGACTAGTACCTGCATTTCCATTGCCGCCTGTTCCGGATGTTAATCCTCCATTTCCTCCATTTCCTCCACCTATATCACCACCTATTCCTCCGATTGTAACTCCTCCATCATTTCCTGTAGTATTTGTTCCTGCTGCTCCACCGCCGCCGCCAGCAGTAGCACCGGTTGCGCCTGTTCCACCTGCACCTCCATAAAATATTGTTGTTCCAATATTTCCTGCAACTACAGCTGCACCTCCTGCTGTAGATGTTCCATTAACTGTTGCCTGAGAGCCACCTAATCCACCTACAGCGTATACTGTTCCAACGGTATTAAACCAAGTAGGATTTCCATTACCACCGGCAGCAGTTGTACCTGTACCTCCAGCTCCAACTGTTACTGGATAATTTGTTAATGGTGTAACTGCAATAATGCTTTTTGAATAACTACCTGCTGATCCACCGCCGCCGCCAGCAATGTTCCCAGTAGCACCACCGCCTCCACCACCACTTCCCCAACATTCAATAGTCGCAGAATTTACTCCCGGAGGACATGTCCAATTTCCTGAAGCATTTATTAGTACAGTAGTTGTTTGTCCGAATGTTAAATTATATATGCAAATTAAAATTGCAATATATAGCGCTTTGAAACGGTATAGTTTCATCATAATATATAATTTTATTTAAAAATTCATGTTAAATGCCTTCTGTTAATGCAAAATGAAAATTATCAATGATATACGAATATTTCATTGATGCAATAATTAAACCTTTGATTTTAAAAATTAAAATGATTTTTTTATTATGATTTTTTAAGATTTAACTTGTTTTTTTTAACGCTTTATCACAAAAAAGGTTTCATTATAATTGACTAAAAGTGTTGTAAAATATGGTAATTTAAATAAACAATAGATAAATCTAAATATGTATATAATATATCACAGTTTAATTCTCAAATGAATAAGTAGAATAATAAAAAAAATGTAAAAAAAGTTTAGTTATCTATATTCCGGATATTTTAACTTTATATCCCTTTTCTTCTAGAAGTAACTTTATTTTTTGACGAAAGTCGCCTTGGATTAAAATTTCATTTTCTTTTACACTTCCACCAACTCCACATTTAGTTTTAATAAACTTTCCTAATTCTTGCAAGTCAATTTCTTTACCAATAAATCCTTTAACCAGTGTAACTGCTTTTCCTGCTCTGGATTTCTTGTCTAAAAAAATAATAAGGCTTTGTTGTTGAGGAGCAAGAGTATTAATAATCTCATTTTCTTCTTTAATAAAGTTAAAACTTGGATTAGTACTATATACAATTCCTGAGTTAGTCTTCTTTTTCATGATATATAATTAAATTTTAATTCCCAGAACTGTTACATCATCAACCTGATTGTAATTGCCTTTCCAGTCTGAAAATATTTCTTCTAATTTATTTTTTTGTTCAGAGAGTTTAAAATTGTTTATATTTTTTAATGTATTACGAAGATTGTTAGCTAGATATTTTTTTCTTTTTGGTCCTCCAAATTGATCTGCGAAACCATCGCTAAATATGTAAATATTATCATCTTTTAGTAACTGATATTCATTTAATGTAAACGATTCCATATGTTGATGTATAGCAATAGGCATTTTATCTCCTTTAATTTCGTGAAGTGTAACTTCGGAATGTTGTTTTCTAACAATGTAACATGAATTATATGCTCCTGCATATTGTAATAACAAATTATCGCTATTAATTGCGCAAAGCCCTATATCTAAACCGTCTTTTTGTTCCTCAATATGACCTTTCTGCTTTAGAGATAAAATCATATAATCTCTAAGGTGATCAAGAATTTCTGAAGCATTAGTGACTTCTTCTTTTCTAACAATTTCATTTAGGAAAGATATGCCAAGCATACTCATAAATCCGCCTGGTACTCCGTGACCGGTGCAGTCGGCAACACAAAATAATATCCAATTTTTTAATTTTGTTACCCAGTAAAAATCACCAGATACTATATCACATGGTTTATATATTATAAAGTAATCGGTTAAAATATCATTAAGTTGATCGTTAGAAGGTAGTACTGCATCTTGTATTCGTTGTGCATATCTGATACTTGAGGTTACTTCTTCATGAATTTCTTCAATATGATCTTTTTGCTTTGTTACCAAATCTCTTTGCGCCTCTATTTCGTCACGTTGGGTTATTATTTCTTCTTTTTGTTGTGTGATTTCAATGTTTTGCTCCTTAAGCAATTTGTTTGCTGATCTTTTCTGGAAAAATAATCTTAATAAAAAGAATGAAAGTGATAAGACTATAATAATTACTATTATAGAACCATAGATGATATATTTTTGTAATAATAGCTTTTCTTGCTGTTCTTTATCTTTCTGATCGCTTACAATTTTATTCTTATTTAATAATTCTATTTCCTTTTCTTTTTTCTCAGTTTCGTATTTAGTTTGCATCTCTGTAATTAGCCGACTGTTATTGTCATTAAACAAACTGTCTTTATATGAAATATATAAATTTTTATAGTAATATGCATTTTTATAATCCCCTAAAGCTTCGTAACAAGATGCAATGTTATTGTAATTATCAATTGTTTGTTCTGGTTTTGAAATCTTAATTGATATTTTCAGACTTTGATTTAAATATTTTAAAGCGAGATTATATTGTTTTAAGCCTTTATAAACTGATCCCATGTTATTTAATATAATAGCCATCCCATTCTGATCTCCAAGCTTATTTCTTATTTCAAAAGCCTTTTTATAACATTCTATTGCTTTATCTGTTTCACCCTGATCAATGTAAATGCTGGCAATGTTATTATAAATTACACCGATACCTCTGGGAATGTTTGCTTCTGTAAAAAGTTCTAAAGAAATTTTATAGTAAAAGAGTGTAGAATCATTATTGTATTTTGGATTTTGTTTATTTCCAAAAACATTCCCAATACGTGCATAAGCATTAGCAATGCTTGATTTTACATTAGCTTTTTTTAAATGTGGTAAAGCATCCTTCGAGTATTTTAAAGCTTCATCATATTTTCCTTGATCTAAAAGTAGAACTCCAATTGCAATCATTGTTCGCCCTATTCTGTTATCTTCTTTTACTTTTTCAGCAGCTTTTAATGCCAGTAAATAATTATCCATTGATTTGGGTAAGTCACCCAGTTCTTTCCATGTTTGACCAAGGCTTATGTAAGAATCAATCAGCCCGTTTACAATGTTTTCTGTCTCATATAAATTTATTGCTTCCTGAATATTTTTTATAGCAGTTTTATATTCACCTTTATAATATAATGCATCACTAATATTTGAATATGCATCAGCCATTCCTTTTTTGAAGTTCACATTTTTTGCTTTTATAAGTGCTTTGTTAGCAAATGAAATGGATGAATCAATATTTATATTATAGTATTTCTCTGAAAGAGTGTTTAATAAGCGAATCTTAATAGTGTCTGCTTTTGAAATATTTAGCAGATTAGTTAAGCTGTCAATAACATCTGCTTTAATAGTAGTTGATAAGGCTATTAAAAAAAATAAAAGTAATAAATGCTTTAATTTTTGCATCAATAAATATAACAATTTTAACTTTATTTGAAACGTAACATGAATATAAAAGTTACTTGTTTTAAAACTATATTTTAATTCCTAATATAGTTATATCATCTATTTGTTCATTAGTTCCCATCCATTTAATTAACTCTTGTTCAAGTTCATTTTTTTGATCTTCAAGAGGTAATTCAGATATCGAGCATAATAATTCTTTTAAAGGCTTAGATTTGAATTTTTTATTGTTTGGACCGCCAAACTGATCTTCAAAACCATCGCTAAGCAAATATAAGCATTCTCCCTTTTTTAAAGAAAATTCTTGTGTTGTATATGCTTCCATGTGTTCATGAATTGCAATAGGCATCTTATCGCCTTTTAATTCTATTAATTCATTGTTTGTAACAATGTATAATGGATTATTTGCTCCTGCAAATTGTAGTATGTTAGTAGAAAGGTCAATGCTAATAAGTGCCATATCCATTCCATCCTTCTGCTCTCCAAATTCCCCTTTTTGCTGAAGGGCATTAATAATTTCTTTTCTTAATCTTTTTAAAATTAACGAAGGGTGAGTTATATATTCTTTAATTACTACCTCTTTAAGTATTGACATTCCAAGCATGCTCATAAAAGCTCCTGGCACACCGTGACCAGTACAATCAGCAACTGTAACAATAAGATGATTTTCAACTTCTGCAATCCAATAAAAGTCACCACTAACAATGTCTCTTGGTTTAAATAATAAAAATGAATCTGTAAAATGAGATTTAAGAGTTTCAGTTTTAGGTAAGGTAGCTCTTTGTATGCGTCTAGCATATTGGATGCTGTCTGTAATTTCTTTGTGTATTTCTTCTATTTTTTCCTTTTGTATTGTTACAATAGAATGTTGATTTGATATTTCATCACGTTGCGCTTCAATTTCATCACGTTGCGCAGTTATTTCTTCATTTTTCTGAAGTATTTCTTCATTTTTATTTGCCAGAATAAAATTTGCTTTTTTCTTTTGATTATATAAACGTAGTATTATAAACGAAAAAACAATAATAATAACAAATACCCCAATAAAACCAAAAATTATTAGACGTTGCTTATTTACTTGTGCCTGTTTTTTCTCAATTTCAACTTTTTGTAGTTCTTTATTTTTATTTAAAAGCTGTATTTCTTTTTCTTTTTTTTCGCTTTGATATTTGGCATCCATTTCTGCCAATTGCTTATTTTTTTCTTCGTTAAATAATGAGTCTTTTAAAAATAAAAACATTCTATGATATTCGTAAGCATTTTTATAATCTTTTAATTGAGAGTATACATCAGATAATCCGCTTAATGCATCTCTTGCTTCAGCCTTATTTCCATTGTTTCTTGCAAGTGTTAATGATTGATTGTAGTATGTTAAGGCTGCCTTTGGATTGCCGGAGTTGCTCTCTAATGCAGCTAAATCACTTAATATTGAAGATTCTAATCTTACTATTCCGGTTTCACGACATATGCTTAATGCTTCAATGCTCATTTTTTTTGCAAGATCATATTTGTTTTGTGATTGATAAACCCTTGATAAATTTGTTAAGACACTTGCAATTCCTTGTTTGTCGCTTAATTCTCTTTCAATTTTTAAAGATTTGTTAAAACATTCTATTGCTTTCTGATAATCCTTTGTACGTTCATAAATAGCACCTTTAAGTAAAAGAGAATATGCAATACCGTATGGGTTATTTATTTCTTCTCTTATTTTTAAAGATTGATCACAATATTTTAATGCTATATCATAACTTTCTTTATAATAATTTACTGAACTTAAATTGTAATATGCAGTAGATAAGCCATTTTTATCGTCAAGTTTTTCATATATATTAATACTTTTTAAAAAGTTAGTCATAGCATTATTAACATCGCCCATTAAGTTATAACAATTTCCAAGATTATTGTATATTGTTGCTATTCCAATAGAATCTTTTAGTGATATTTTTATTTTTAATGCTTCCTGATTGTATTTAATGGCTTTATTATAATCACTCTTTTCTGAATAAACTACAGCAATATTCATTAGTGATTTTGTAGATCTGTTCTTTTCATTAGATAAATCAAATAATTTTCTGGCTTTATGATAGTAATATAAAGCAGAGTCAAGTTCTTTTTTTAAATAGAAAAATGTTCCGATGGAATTATATGCAGCACCTTGCTCAACAATATTGTGATTTTTTATACTAAGATTAAGAGCTTTATTTGCGTATTCAATTGCTTTTTGCGAATCTGAGAATATAAGTTTTGCAGCAATAATATTCATTAACCTTGCCTTAGTTGTATCAGCTTTAGAGTTATTCAAAACAGAAATTAAACTGTCAATTTGTGTAGGACTGTTATTTGAAAGAACAAGTTCTGTTTTTAGAAGTGCTGTAATTGAGAGTATTATTGCGAGTATAATCTTCATTTATTTTAGAAATTTAAAATATAAAATTACTTATTTTATGTTTTAAAACCTAATATTTGAGATGGGTAGTAATGTAGTTTGTTATTTAAACAAAAAAAAGAGAAGCATAAAGTATGCTTCTCTTTTTTTATGGTCTTTTTTGTTTTATTAATTCAGACGCTTTGGTCCAGCATTAATAATTTCTTGTGGTACGTCTTCCTGATACATTTTAAAATTCTCAATATATCGAGATGCTAAATCTTCAAATTTTCTCCAGTATTCATCTTTATTACCCCAAGCATTTGATGGTTCGAAAACATCATCAGGAACACCTGGACATGATAAAGGAACTTCAAATCCAAATACTTTATCAGTGCGGAATTCAATATTGTCAAGCTTTCCATCAAGAGCTGCATTTAACATATTTCTTGTATGGCGTATGCTAATACGTTTACCAATTCCAAATTTTCCACCAACCCATCCGGTATTAACTAACCAAACTGTTGCATTGTTTTTTTCCATTTTTTGTCTAAGTAAGTTAGCGTAAAAATATGGGTGATGTACCATAAATGGTGCACCAAAACAAGCAGAGAATGTTATTTCAGGTTCAATTCCCAAACCAAGTTCAGTTCCTGCAATTTTAGAAGTGTAGCCACTAATAAAATGGTATATAGCCTGTTCAGGGTTTAATCTAGCGATAGGAGGCATAACGCCTTGAGCATCACATGTTAAAAATATAATATTTTTAGGCTGTTTATAAACCATTTTCTCCTTTACTGCATTTGGAATAAAGTGAAGAGGGTAGGACATACGTGTATTTTCAGTAATGATTTCATCATCTAAGTCAATAATACGTGATGCTTTATCGAAAACTACATTTTCTAGTATGGTACCAAAGCGATGTGTACATGCGTGAATTTCTGGTTCTTGTTCTTGTGATAAGCGAATTGCTTTTGCATAACAACCGCCTTCAAAATTAAAAACTGAATTATCACTCCATCCATGCTCGTCATCACCAATTAATTGACGATTTGGATCTGCAGATAAAGTAGTTTTTCCGGTTCCGCTCAAACCAAAAAATAATGCAACATCACCAGCATTCCCAACGTTTGCAGAGCAATGCATTGCCATTACATCCTGCAAAGGCAATAAATAATTCATTATTGTGAAAACACTTTTCTTTATTTCGCCTGCATAACACGAGTTAGCAATAATTGCAACTTTTTTAGAAAAATCGATAATTATTCCGGTTTCTGTTTGAGTTCCATCAATTCTTGGATCAAGTTTAAAGGATGGTGAAACAATAATAGTAAAATCAGGAATAAATGTTTTTAATTTGTTAGGATCTGGCTCAGTAATTAAAACATTTCTGACAAAAAGACTTTGCCAAGCTTTATCTGTAATTACTCTAATCCCAAGTCTGTAATTAGGATCAGCTCCAGCATATACATCCTGAACAAAAAGCTCTTCACCCTGAAGAAAAGCTTGCATTCTATGAAGTATTCCATTAAATTTTTCCTGACAAATCGGACGGTTGTTTTTACCCCAGTCAATATGCTCATCGGTTGAATTTTCGCTTACAAAGTATTTGTCATTAGCTGCTCTGGCAGTCCATTTTCCTGTGTGAACAAGAAAAGCTCCGCCTGTAACTAATTTACCCTCACCACGAAAAATAGCTTCTTCATATAAAGCTGCTTCAGGTAAATTCCAGAAAACTCTGTCAAGATGAACTAAACCGTGATTTTTTAGTCCGTATTCGCTTTTAAATTCTGCTGCTTGTTTTTGTGCAGGAGTTTCAAATTCTAAATATTTAGCCACAATTGTTATTTTTTAAGTTATTTGTTTGTGAGGTATTTCTTTATGTAATCTCACTTTAATTATAATGATTTTGGTTAAATAGTTAACTAGTTTTTCCAGTCTCTGATTAATTTACGCTGACCAATAAATAATTCATTCGAAGAACTTGGATCAATAGCCCATTTAATTCTTTCAACACCTTCTGTAATGTCTTTAATTGAGCCACAGAATGAAATTCTTAAATGACCTTCGGCACCAAATTCAATACCTGGAACTGTTAAAACTCTAACTTTATCAAGTAAAAGCTTTGATAATGCTGTAGAATCTTTATAATATGCACTAAAATCTATAAAAGAGTAAAATGTTCCATCAGGTACAGTAATTTTTAAACCGTCCATAGTTCTTAAATACTGCATTAAAACATTTCTATTGTTTTCTAATGTTATTCTTAAACTTTCAACATATGACTGTAAGCCATTGATTGCACCAATAGCAGCTTTTTGTAATAAAATTGATGGACCAGAAGTTTGATGTCCCTGAATGTTTGACATAACTTTTATAAGTTTCTTATTTGCAACTGCCCAACCAATTCTGAAACCAGTCATAGCATATTGTTTAGAAACTCCATTAATAATAATAAGTTTAGAATTTTCTAAATCTTTATTAGTAAAATCAAAAGGATTAACAACTTTTTTGTTGTCAAAAATTAAACGATGATAAATATCGTCCATCATTAGGTAAATACCTTTTTCTTCGCAGAATTCAACTACTTGTTTAATAAAATCAGCAGAATAAATAGCACCGGTTGGGTTATTTGGACTATTAATAATAATTAATTTAGTATAGGATGTTACATTTCTTGTAACGTCTTGAATTGTTGGGTAGAATGTGCCATCTTCAGCATATGTTGGTACTGGAATTCCACCACAAAGTTTAATCATTTCAGGATAGCTAACATAGAATGGAGCCATAAAAATAACTTCATCCTGAGGATTTAAAATGGCTTGCATTGCTACCATAATTGCTTGTTTTGCACCACTTGAAGCTATTACATTTTCAGGTGTTACTTTTCTTCCATAAAACTCATATGTATAACGGATAATAGCTTGTTTCATTTCTACAGTTCCGTCAACAGGTGCATATCTTATTTCGCCTGAATTAAGCAGTCCTGCTGCAGTTGTTAAAGCATCAAAAGGTGCTTTGCATTTTGGCTCACCGCCACCTAAATGTATTACAGGTTCGCCTTTGGCTTTTAGAATTGAAAAGGTTTCGTTTAATTTTAACGTTGCAGATTCGCAAACTCCTCTTCCAATCAAACTGATAGTCATAATTACTAAGTTTTTTAAGTTTTAAAAAGGATTCAAAATTATAAATAATAATAATTGAAAATACAATTTAAGTTGCAAAGCATATTTTCGAAAATTATATTAATGTAAGTAATTGGTATTTAGTTAATGTCTAAAGTAATTTAAAAAGAATCCAAGTTTTATTTTCACAAATAATTAAAACTTAATGTAAATACTTTATTTGTATGTGTTTGATATTATGAGCTATGGTTCTTTAAGTGTGTGGTTGTAAAATTAAAACTATGTTTTTAAATATCTATTATTGATAATTTAATAAGTTAAATTATTGTTTATGCAGTTGTTATGTTATTTTTCTCTAAATCATATGTTAAGTACAGTCTTTAATATTTCTGTTGAATTAAAGTTATAATGCTTTTTGAAATTTAATATTTTTTCTTTTGAACAATTGTTTATGAAACATTGATTAGGGATAACACGTCTTTAATTCTGTCTGTTTCGGTATCAATAATCTTAAAAGTTCTGCATTCAAAATATGAGCCTGCATCGTAATCAGAATTAATAATAATTCCACCAACTAGAATAATGTGCTTACAAGGATAATCTGTCTTAGTGGCTAACTCATTTATGCGATCTTCAATAGCATTATATAAAACTTCTGTTGCTTCAAAAATAGGATGCTCAGCATTTTTAATCTTTTCTTTATTTAATAATAAAATTTGTTCAATTATATTTTGCTGATAATCTAATTCAGTAATTTCATCTTTTTTGATTTCGTTTTTGAAAAGTTTTTTAATTGCTGCATTTACTGCTCCGCAACAGGAAGAATGTATGTTTTGTCCTACTCTTAATAACTTTCCGACTTCACCTTGTTTTGAAACACCTATATGTGGACCATAATAAATCATTACGGCACCATTTTTAGGAACATGATGTGCAAAGGCAGTAATTCCTGTAACTCCTGTGAAAGGAAAGCCACATAATCCACCTAAATTAAATGGACCAAGCATTTGTCTGGCATGTTCGGGATACTCTATATTGTTAACGTCATCACTGCATATACTATCGGCATGAATAATCTGATTTGGTTTTAAACCAAGTTCTGATTTGAATATAGCAAAAAGTTCATCAGTAATTTTATCTATATTTATTGCATTGGGATAATATTTACGAACTGCTGGTAAAGTTTTTTCTGAAGTTTCACTGTGATGTGTTTTACGCATAAATTTGATTTTAAATTTTTATTCCAACAATTGTTATATCATCAACCTGCACGTTATTACCCATCCATTCTTTTAATGAAGTTTCAAAAATGGTTTTTTGTTCGCTGATAGTTTTGTTTTTATTAGAAGCGATTAATTCTTTTATTTGTTTTGAAAGGTACTTATTGTTATATGAGCCTCCAAACTGATCTTGAAATCCATCAGTAAATAAATATACCAGAGCTTCAGTGTTATAATTAATTTTTTGAGTTTTGTATGATTTGTTTTTACTTAAACTTCCACCAATTGAGTGTATGTTGTTTTCTATTTCAATGAACTCATTATCTTTTATAACAATTGCGAGTTGATTTGTACATGCTATTTGTAATTCTTTATTTTTCTTATCTATTCTACAAAGCGATATTTCCATTCCATCATCTTGTGCATGTTGTTTATTTCCTTGGTTAAGTAATGAGTAACTTACACCTTCATCAAGCTTTGTTAATATTTTTTCGGGATTATATGTTCCTTTCTGAATTATTATTTGATTTAATAGTGTGTTTCCAATCATACTCATAAAAGCACCAGGAACACCATGTCCTGTACAGTCTACAACAGCAATAAAAATATAATCTTCTGTTGTTGTAAACCAGTAAAAATCTCCGCTAACTATGTCTTTGGGTTTAAAAAATATAAATGATTCCTGAAAGTATTGTTTTATGAATTCTTCAGAAGGTAAAATTGCATCCTGAATTTGTTTGGCGTATCTGATACTATCAGTTATAAGGAGGTTTCTATTTTCCAATAATGTGTTAGTCTCTATAAGCATCTCACTTTGAGTAAGAAGCTCTTCTTTCTGTTGTTCGATTTCAATATTCTTTATTGTTAATATTTGATTTATTTTTCTTTTCTGTCGATAATATCTTAAAATAATTAATGCAAAAACCAGTATTATTACAGCAATAACAAATATTAAAATAAATCCAATAATGAATGAATTTCTTAAAAGTGTTTGTTTTTCTATTTCTTTGTCTTGTAAAATTTTATTCTTATTTAATAACTCAATTTCTTTTTCTTTTTTATCATTTTGATAAATAGCTTCCATTTCTGAAAGCTGTGAAAGCTTTTCTTTATTATATGTGCTATCATTAAAAATTCTTTCTAATTTATAATATTCTAAAGCTTCTTTGATTTTTCCAATATCTTCATATGCGATAGAGAGATTTGTATATGCTGCTTTCTGTCTTTCTAAAGAACCTGTTTCCTTTGCAATTGTTAAACTTTTATGAGCATATTCTATCGCTTCTTTATTTTTATTTATTTTCAAATAGCATGTGGATAAACTTCCCGAAACAGATGATAACATACTCTTATTACCAGCCTCCATACTTATGTCATATGCCTTTTGAAAAAAATCTATTGCCAAATTAAATTTTCCCCATTTTAAATAAATGTCACCGATGTTTAAATAACAATTAGCAGCATCGTTTTTGTTTCCGAGTTCATTGTGAATTAATAATGCTTTATTCTCATATTCTAATGCTAATGAATCATTATGCAGTTGAAGTAAAGTTGCACCTATATTAACGTAGCATTGTCCGACCCCATTCTTGTTTTTGGTTTCTTCATTTATTTGTAACGACTTTTTATAATAATTTAAAGCTAGATTATAGTTTGCTTGATAAAAATGAATATTACCAATGTTGTTATTACATGATGCAATTTTATCTTTAATAATTTTTCCACTTTGTTTAAGAACTATTTTTTCATAAATTTTTAAAGCATTCTGATAATTATTTAACGCAAGTGGGTAATTTGATAAGTAAATAAAAGCGTTACCCATATTGATATAACATCCTGCAATCCCATTCTCGCCGACTAATGAAATTGAAGTAACTTTAGACTCTTTTAAAAATGTATATTCTTTTAAAGAAAGATTGTAATAATGTAATGCTTTGTTAAAGTCACCATGGTCCTCATAGTAAAAACCAAATTGAGTATATGATACAGCTTTCCCTTCAACATAATTTATTTTGTTTGCCAATTCAAATGCTGAAATAAGATATTGTTTTGCTTTTATTGTATCGTCAAATTCATAATGTATAAATAATGAATTTAAGGCGTTAGTTTTTTCGATATTATTTTTAGAGGTCTTAACAATTTTCAATAAACTATCAGTTATAGTTGATTGAGCGTTTAAACTAAAATTGATAATTATTGTGAAAATAAGAAAAAAAACTTTCTTCATTAATTATATTAGTTTATGAAAATTATAATTTAATTTTATTGCAAAATAATAAAATTCTATGAATTATTGATTTTTATGAATCCATCAATCGAAAAACATTTTCTTGAACTTTTAGAAACAGATAGTTCTAGAGCTATAGCAGAAATTATTATCGGAGAAGTTGGAGATAATCCAGAATATTTTAAAATTATTTTTGACTATTGTTTAACAAAACCTTACCCTGTAAGTATGAGGGCTGCAAGAGCTGTGCAGTTTTGTGTAGAGAATAATAGTTTGTTAATTACTCCTTATTTACAGAATCTTGTTAATTATACTTTAAGCACTAAAATAGAAGGAGTAAGAAGGAGCTTTTTAAAAATAATTTCTGAATTGCCTGATATTATTAACCTAAATGATAGTGGACTATTAATTAATCAATGTTTTGAGTGGATTGTTTCTCAAAATGAGAACCCAGCAATTAAAGTATATGCAATTGATGTAATATGTAATGCTTGTAAAGCCGAACCTTTATTAAAAAATGAACTTATTTCAGTTTTAGATTTAGTTAAGGAAGATAACTCAATGGCTGTAAGAACTAGAGTTAAGAAGGTACTTGGTTCGATTTAAGTTCGTCTAACTCAGTCTTAATATTTAGAAGTTGTGATTTGATATTTTGTAATTTCTTTACTACTTCAAAATTTTTGGTAGTATCTTCAATATTATTCTTTAGTTTTTGTTTGGCTCCATTTAGTGTCATTCCTCTTTCCTTAACAAGATGAAAAATTAATCTTAGATTTTCTATATCCTGTTTAGTAAATAATCGATTTCCCTTTTTGTTTTTCTGTGGTTTTAGTATATCAAACTCTTTTTCCCAAAACCTTATTAACGATTGATTTACATTAAACATTTCAGCAACTTCACCAATAGGGAAAAAGATTTTTTCTATTTTTGGTTCTTTGTATGGTGCCATTTATTAATAAACTTATTAAATTTAAATTTTAACTGATTAATCAAGAGCAATACCACCTTCCTGAGCAGATAATTCAATCATCTTATCATATTCAGCAGGAGATAAGTCCTGATAAAAGAAATGAATAGGATTTAATGCAATTTTATTTTTTCTTACTTCATAATGTAAATGTGGACCAGTTGATTTACCAGTACTTCCAAGTTTTCCGATTACTTCACCACGTGTAATCGTTTGTCCGGTATGAACTAATATTTTGCTTAAATGAGCATATCTTGTTGTATATCCAAAGCCATGATCTATAATAATTTCGTTTCCATATCCGCCTTTTGAATATTCTGCTGATTTTACAACTCCATTACCGCTTGCTCTGATATTGGTTCCGGTAGCGCCGGCTAAATCAATTCCTTCATGCATTTTAACAGTATTCTTATAAACAGGATCATATCTTGTTCCAAAATGTGATAAAAATTTATAATGATCTTTATTTAATATTGGTACAATTGCCGGCATACAAGCAAGCCATTTTTCTTTACTCTTTGCTAACTTTACAATTTCGTCATATGATTTAGATTGGATTGTAATCTGTTTCATAAGTTTATCTAGTCTTTTAGAAGTAGAAATTACTAATTCAGAATTATCATATCCTTCTAATTCTTCATATCGGTTAGCACCACCAAATCCAGCATTTCGCATAGACTCAGGTATGGGTTCTGCTTCAAAAATTGTTCTGTAAATATTATCATCGCGATATCTTAAATCTGCAAGAATATTTTCACTTTGGTTTATTTTTTTTAACAGAATCTCATATTGAACAGCAAGTTGTCTGTTTTCTCTTTTTAACTGACGTTCCTTAGGTGAATCAAATGTATAAGTATAAATTACTATACCAGCCAAAGCAAAAACAAAAGCTGAAATTACTGAAGGTAACAACCTGATTAGCCTTTTTCTTATGCCAATCTCAATTTTATGATAGCTGAGTGTTTCGGGATTAAATCTATATTTAATTTTAGACATTTCTTATAAATGTTTTTCGATAAACTGCATGTTGCATGACAAATTTAGCGTAAAAAATCTAAATTTGCAATCTAAAATTTTATTTAACCTTTTTTATAACAGTAAATGAACTCAAAAGAAATTCGCAAAGCATTTATCGATTTTTTTAATTCTAAGGAACATGCATTTGTTCCATCTGCACCTATGGTAGTAAAGAATGACCCTACTTTAATGTTTACCAATGCAGGAATGAACCAGTTTAAAGATATATTTCTGGGAAATTCTCCAGCAAAATATCCTCGTGTTGCAAATTCACAAAAATGTCTTCGCGTATCGGGAAAGCATAATGATTTAGAGGAAGTTGGTCATGATACGTATCATCATACCATGTTTGAAATGCTTGGAAACTGGTCGTTTGGTAATTATTTTAAAAAAGAAGCAATTGATTGGGCATGGGAATTTTTAACTGAAAAATTAAAAATTGATAAAAGATATTTATATGCTACCGTTTTTGAAGGAAGTCCAGCTGAGAATATCGAAGCTGATAAAGAAGCTTTAGAATTTTGGAAAAAATATTTGCCCGAAGACCATATTATTTTTGGTAACAAAAAGGATAATTTCTGGGAAATGGGTGATACAGGCCCTTGTGGTCCATGTTCAGAAATTCATATTGATTTACGTGATGATAGTGAAAGAAATAAAGTTCCTGGTGCAAGTCTTGTAAATACTGGTCATTCCTTAGTTATCGAAATTTGGAACTTAGTGTTTATTCAGTTTAATCGTAAAGCAGATGGTGCATTAGAATCATTACCTGCAAAGCATGTTGATACTGGGATGGGATTCGAGCGATTGTGTATGGTTGTTCAAGATAAAAAATCAAATTACGATACTGATGTTTTTCAAACTATCATATCGGAAATTGGAAATCTGTCAAATAAAAAATATGGTGTAAAAGTTTCTGATGATATTGCAATGCGTGTAATTGCTGATCATTTGCGTGCTGTGTCCTTCTCCATTGCTGATGGTCAATTGCCTTCAAATACCGGTGCAGGTTATGTTATTCGTAGAATTTTGCGTCGTGCAATTCGTTATGGTTATACATTCTTAGGTTTTAACGAGCCTTTTATTTATAAGCTTGTTGCAGTTCTTGAGTCAAACATGGGAGAATACTTTAAAGAATTGCAAAGCCAGAAGGCTTTTATTGCTAAAGTAATTCAGGAAGAAGAAATTTCATTTTTAAGAACTCTTGAAACAGGTATTCAGAAATTTGAAGGATATATTTTAAAAGAAAAAAATAACCTTGCTAAAACTAAAGTTATTCCAGGAAATTTTGCTTTTGAATTATTTGACACATTCGGATTTCCTTTAGATTTAACTCAAATTCTTGCTCGTGAGAATGAACTTTCTGTTGATACAAAAAGTTTTGACGAATGTTTAAAACAGCAAAAAGATCGTTCAAGGTCAGCATCAGTAGTCGAAACAGGAGATTGGACAATATTAAAGCAAATTGAAAAAACAGAATTTGTTGGATATGATGAAACTTCTGTAACAACAGAAATAATAAAATACAGAAAAGTAGAGCAAAAAGGAAAATCTTATTATCAGGTTGTTTTAGCTAAAACTCCTTTTTATGGTGAAAGTGGTGGTCAGCTTGGTGACACAGGCTGGATTGAATGGAATGGAAATAAATTAGAAGTTGTTGATACAAAAAAAGAGAATAATTTAACAAATCACATATTAAATGAATTACCTAATGGTTTTTCTGGAGAATGTGTTGCTATAGTTGATAATTCCAGAAGAAACAGAACTCAGGAAAATCATTCAGCAACTCATTTATTACATTTTGCATTAAGAAAAGTACTAGGAAATCATGTTGAGCAAAAAGGCTCATTGGTAGGACCTGATCATCTTCGTTTCGATTTTTCACATATGCAGAAAATGTCTGCTGAGGAAGTAGAAGCAGTAGAGGTTCTAGTAAATGAAATGATAAGAAAAGGAATCGTATTAACAGAAAGCAGAAGTATTCCAATAGAAGAGGCTAAGGAATTAGGTGCAATGGCACTTTTTAGCGAAAAATATGAAGATCATGTGCGTGTTATTAAATTTGGAGAATCTATAGAACTTTGCGGTGGTACTCATGTTGAAAATACTGCAAAAATCGGATTATTTAAAATTTTATCTGAAGCATCAATTGCAACTGGTATAAGAAGAGTAGAGGCAGTCACTGGAGAAAAAGCAGTAACATATTACAAAAATATTGAAAGCCAGATGTTACAGATTAAAGAACTTTTAAAAAATCCAAAAGAAATTTTGAAATCAGTAGAGTCTTTAATTGCAGATAATGAAAAACTCAGTAAATCTTTAGATGGATTTTTAAAAGAAAAATCTATTCAGATTAAAAATGAAATAAAACAACAAATTGTATCATCAAACGGATTAAATACAGCTTTTTGTAAAATTTCAATTCCTGATTTAAGTTTGCTTCGTGATATAGCCTTTCAGTTAAAGGCAGAAACTGAAAATTTATTTTTAGTTATGGGAACTGAAATTGAAGGTAAAGCACATGTTGCTGTATTTATTTCAGATAATCTTGTAAAAGAAAGAAATCTACATGCCGGAAATATTATAAAAGATATTTCAAAAGAGATAAATGGAGGTGGTGGTGGTCAACCATTTTTTGCAACAGCAGGTGGAACAAAGCCAGAAGGAATACATTCAGCATTTTTGTCTGCAGAAAAATACATTAAATAAATGATCTCATTAGATAATGTAAGCCTTTCATTTGGTGGTTTTGAGCTTTTTAAAGGAGTTTCTTTTCTTGTATCGCAAAAAGACAGAGTTGGATTAGTTGGTCGGAATGGCGCAGGAAAATCAACACTTTTTAAATTAATAATAGGTGAAGTTACTCCAGATGAAGGCGTAATAAGTAAACCTTCGGGTTTAACTATTGGATATTTGCCTCAATTATTAGATTATAGCGATAGTACTTCAGTTTGGGAAGAAACAATTACTGCATTTAAAGAAGTTAACAATATTCAGAAAAGAATTGATGAATTACATGATGAACTTACTTCTTTAGTAGATGATAATTCAAATAAATCAATACAATTAGCTACTGAACTGTCAGAGCTTAATGAAAGGTTGATTTATTTAGATGGTAACAATATAGAAGAGAAAACTGAAAGAGTTCTTATTGGTCTTGGTTTTAAGCGTACAGATTTTACCCGGCAAACAACAGAATTTAGTGGTGGTTGGAGAATGAGAATAGAACTTGCCAAAATTCTTTTACAAATGCCGGATGTTTTTTTATTAGATGAACCTACAAACCATCTAGATATTGAGGCAATTCAGTGGATTGAAGATTTTTTAAAAGAATATAATGGTGCTGTGTTATTAATTTCTCATGATAAAGCTTTTCTTGATCATGTAACAACTCGCACTGTTGAACTTTCATTAGGGAAGATATATGATTATAAAGTTCCCTATTCTAAGTTTGTAGCATTGCGTGAAGAACGTCGTGAGCAGCAGCTATCAGCATTTAAGAATCAACAGAAAATGATTGATGATACTGAAAAATTTATTGAGCGTTTTAGATATAAAGCTACAAAATCTGTTCAGGTTCAATCAAGAATAAAACAATTAGATAAAGTAGAAAGAATTGAAGTAGATCAGGAAGATGTGTCGTCAATGAATATTGCTTTTCCGCCTTCTCCGCGATCAGGTTCTGTAGTATATGAATTTAAAGAAGTTTCTAAAAGTTACGGTACAAATGAAGTACTGAAAAACGTTGATTTAATTATCGAAAGAGGTGATAAGCTGGCGTTAGTTGGTAGAAACGGTGAAGGCAAGACTACTTTAATGAGAATGATAAAAGGGGAACTTGAATTCGAAGGAACCGGAACATGTGGTTATCAGGTAAAAATTGGATATTATGCACAGAATCAGGATCAGATTTTAGATAAAGATAGAACTGTTTTACAATCTATAGACGATATCGCAGTTGGTGAAGTAAGAACAAAGATCAGAAGAATTTTAGGTGCTTTTCTTTTTAGTGGTGAAGATGTTGATAAAAAAGTTAAAGTGCTTTCTGGTGGCGAATGCAGTAGACTTGCTTTGGCTAAACTTTTACTTGAACCTGTTAATTTACTAATTCTTGATGAACCTACAAACCATCTTGATATGATATCAAAAGAGGTTTTAAAAGAAGCACTACAAAAATATGATGGCACGTTGTTAATTGTATCTCATGATCGTGATTTCTTAGATGGTCTTGTTACAAGAATTGTTGAAGTAAAGGATAAAAAGTTAAAAGAATATTCCAATAATATCTGGGAGTTTTTGGCAAGCAAGAAAGTTGAAACACTTAATGAACTTAATAGAAAAAAAGTTCAGGTGAAGCTTGCAAAGCCAACTTCAGCAAAAGAAGATAATAAACAAAGATTTGCTCAGAAAAAAGAATTTGATAAACTATTAAAAAAGGCAGAAAATAAAGTTGCACAATGTGAGAAAGAGATAGGTGAACTCGAACTTGAAATGCAAAAGATGGATGAGATATTGATTAATCCTGAGGAATTTAAAAAAGTAGCTTCAGATCCAAAAGTTTTTGAAAGATATAACGAAATAAAGCTAAATTTGGAGAAAAAAATGGGGGAGTGGGAACAATTAAACGAAGAATTGGAAACATTAAAAAAGGGTAACTAAATATTACCATTATGAATAATTCAAAACTTCCATTTACCGAATTTGAAACTCACAGAGTTCGTTTAATTCGTTATTCGGCTAGGTTTGCTCACGATGCATTTAGTTGGTATAGTGATGAGGATGTTATGAAGTGGGCAGGTCCCGATCCACATAAAACTCTTGATGACACATTGTTATTTATTAAAACTGTAACTGAAGCAAGTTCAGAGGGTAAAATGATATTCTGGGCAGTTCAGGATAAACAAAGTCATAAAGTAATTGGAGATATTTCTTTGCATCCTGATATGAAACACAAATATGCTTCGGTGGGTACTTTTTTAAGGAAATCTTTTTGGAAACAGGGAATTATGACAGAAGCAATGCAACCAGTTTTATGGTTTGCATTTAATAAACTTAACTTAAATAGGATTGAAGCTCAGATTTATACAGAGCATACTGCATCAATAAAACTTTATAAAAAGCTGGGATTTAAAAAAGAAGGAATACTTCGACAAAATTTTTTAATTGATGGAACGTTTAAAAACTCAATAATGTTCTCATTATTAAAAAGTGAATTTAAAATGAGAAATTCCTGGAGCGAAATGGTATTCTAATTGATAATACAACCTCATGAAAAAAATATTAGTAATCATCTTAATCTCTATAAGTTATTCTGTTTATTCACAAGAAGATAGTTTAAGAGTGCATATAAATAGAATTATTTTAGAAAATAATAAAGTTGAATCATATATTGATGTTAATGATAGTATTGATTTGTTTATAGATGCAATTCAACAAAGATTTGGAGAAGTAGAAGAAGTTGACGGGGTTTATAACTGGAGCGGAATAGAACTTGACAGTCTCGGAAAAGGAGTTAAAATAACTATGATACATGGCATCTGGACAACTAAAGATACTCAGTTAAAATTTAAAGTTTGCTCACCTGAAAAGGTCGGAAAATTAAAAAGTAATGAGAAACGTGGAATTAGAATCAGAGTTTATATGAAAGAAGGTAAAGAAGCATATAAAGATGCTTTACTTAAAAAATCGTGCGAACTAGTAGTCATACAAATTGTTGAAGAATTGCTTAATTCAGTACCCGAAAAAACTGAAGAATAACTTGTTAAATTAATTTAATGTAACAAAGCGAATAGTTTTTCGTCTTATATTTGCAATAACAATGAAATATTATCTGCTGATATTTATAGTTTTAATTTCACTTTTTGGGTATTCCCAGGGAGATAATTATTTCTATTTTAATGGAAATGTTTTAGATTGCAAAGACAGTAAAGCATTAGCATCTATAAATATAGTTAATGAAACTGCTGGTTATGCTGTTGCAACCAATTCTCAGGGAAACTTTCAAATTAAGGTTAAAGCAGATGATATTTTAAGATTTACATCAGTTGGATACAAAACAAAATTTCTGATTATTTCTGAAAATCAAATGAACGAAAAACAATTTCTATGTCTTTCGGTTGATACTGTAAAATTGAATGAAGTAACTGTTTTACCTTTTTCAAATTATAATGAGTTTAAAACTCAGTTTTTAGCATTAAAAACTAAGGAAGATAATTATGTAATTCCCGGAATTACATTAAAAAATAGAACTACAATACATAATTTTGAAAATGAAAAATATGTAAAAAGCTTAGCTTTTGCTGTTTCTAGTCCAATATCATATCTGTATTACAATTTTAGTCAGCGCGAAAAAAGCATAAGAAGATATCATGAATTAGAAAATGATAAATGGAATGTGTATGCAATAGACCAGAAATACAATAAATTTATTGTAGAAAGAGTTACTGGATTAAAAGGCAATGAAACTATTAAGTTTATGTCGTGGTGTAATTTTAGTAAAGATTATTTATTGTCGGCTACTGATTACGAAATTGTATTAAAAATTACAGAAAAATATAAATTGTATTGTGATAATATACAAACCAAATAAACTTGTAAATTCAAAGCAACTATTATTATCTAAAAACAGTCCTTATATTTGTAATACATATTAATTTAAAACCTAACCAAAAAATATATAATATTATGAAAATCTTAAATCTTTGTCTGTTTATTGCTTTTGTAGCTTTAATTTCTTGTAAGAAAGCTGATGAAACAAAGCAGGATCCGTTCAATGCTACATCTAATATGAATGCAGCAACAAACAATTCTATAGCTAGCTCTATGTTTGATGATGTTTACAAACAAGTTGATTATTCATCATCTTATATGAAAGATTCTTGTGCTGGAAAAAAATCTATAAGTGCATATCCCTGTGCTACAATAACATTAGGTGCAGGCGAGTTTAATTTAACTACCTGGCCAAAACATATTACTGTTGATTTTGGTACAGGATGTACTGATAGTTACGGTGTAACCAGAAAAGGTAAAGTAATTTATACCGCATCTAACTGGATGCATGAAGCTGGTTCAGTTTGTACTGTAACAACAAATAATTATTATGTAAACGATTACAAAGTTGAAGGTACAAAAACCATAACGAATCAGGGTTTAAATGCCAGCCAACATTTAACTTATCATGTAGTTGTTACAAATGGCGTAATTACACACCCTGCTGGTGAACATCACACATGGACAACCGATAGAGTTACTGAATGGTTAAGTGGTCAAGGAACTCCAATATATCCATGGGATGATGAATTTTCAACAACAGGTTCTGCAAGTGGAGTTACAACAGCTAATGAAAGTTATACAATAACTATTGATAGTGCTAATCCTTTGCTTACCAGTTGGACATGCCGTTTTATAAAACAAGGAAAACTTACTATTGTGGTTGGTAACCAACCGTCAATATTAGTTGATTATGGAACCGGTGCTTGTGACGGAAATGCAAGTTTTACAATATATGGTCAGACTTATAATGTAGTGATACAATAATTTAAAAATAAACAAAAAAACTCCGGTTAGTAATAACCGGAGTTTTTTTGTTTAAGCTATTTGTTTTTCTTTTGTATAAATACTTTTAATTCTTTACCAACCTTTTTTAGAGTTGTTAGGCTCTTTGTTATAGTCTCTGAATTTACATCGTTATACTCTGTATATTTGTTATCACTGTCATTTCTTTGTGGGTAAACTAAGAATTTCGAGTTGTTTGGAAAAAACTTTTCTAATTTGTTAGCAAGATTTTCCATGTAATCATGATGCGATACAGAGCCTTTTCTGGCTGATATAAAAACAATGATATCATCATCATTGATATGTCGGGAAAGTATCAGAAAATCTTCCCAATCATTAAAATTATTGTATAAAATATTTCCTGATTTAGAATTAGCAATTGATAATTGTATTGCCTCTTCTGTTTTTTTATTAGAAAAACAAGTAATAGTAAGTGTTAATTCATTTGCTAACTTAATTGTTTTTTGTAACCATGTTTCAAATCCGTTTTCCAGTTCCGAAAAAGGAGGTGCTATTAAAACTATTCTTTTTCCGGTTATAAGTAGCTTGTCGATATTACATAGGAAAATATTTTTATCTGATTCGTTTAATATAGAGTCTGTTCTTTCTCCCATTAATTTATCTACTAAGCTTGATTTCTTTGGCCACCCCAGAATAATAATATCTGCCATTATTTCTTTTGATGTCCTTACAATTCCACTTGCAACATTATGGTCAATTGTTGCAACAACGTTTACATGAGTTTCATTTGCTGAAGCATGTTTTGCTAAAGAATCAAGATTTTGCTTTGCTTTTTGTAAATTTAATTCAGCTTCTTTATCGTTCGGAACGATTGATAATATTGTGATTGGATTATTCGACTTTTTATTTTTAAGTAACGAAGCAAAGTCAAGCAAATTTTCCATATTACTGAAATTTGCTAAAGGTAAAAGTATATGTTCGTAGTTTTTTTGTTTTAAAGAAATGGTTTTATCGTCATCAGTAGTTGAGTTAAGAATTATTTTTCTTGCAACTCTTTCTGTAACAAATGATGCCACAATACAACTTACCAGAATAATTATAATTGCGCTGTTTAATACTTCTTCGTTAATAATATGGGAATTATAACCAACTAAAGCTACAGCAAGAATTGCAGCTGCATGAGAACTACTCAATCCAAAAATTAATTGTCGTTGATTGCTTGAATATCTGAATATTAATTGTGTAATAGCAGCTGCAAGCCATTTTGAAGTTAATGCAGCAATAGTAAAAATAGTTGCAATAATTATAGCTGTTGTTCCATTTAAGAATACCCTGAGATCAACTACCATTCCTACACTAATTAGGAAAAATGGAATAAAAATGGAATTTCCTATAAATTCAATTCTATTCATTAATGTAGATGAATGTGGAATTAACCTGTTAAGTGCTAATCCGGCAGCAAATGCTCCAATAATTGGTTCTAATCCTGATAATTTTGCAAGAAAGGCAGCAAAAAAAACTACAGATAAAACAAAAATGTAATGTGAAGTTTTTTCACTTTCAAGTTTCATGAAAAACCACTTGGCAATTCTTGGAATCACAAAAAACATAATTATAAGAAAAACCAGAAGAGATATTCCCATTCTTATCCAGAAATCACTATTTAGTTCTCCCTGAGCTGAACTTAAATTTATTGCAAGTATTATAAGAACAGCAGTATCTGTTAAAATAGTTCCGCCAACAGTTATGGCAACAGCTTCATTTTTAGCCAATCCGTATTTGCTGATAATAGGATATGCAACCATAGTATGTGTAGAAAACAATGTTGCTATTAGTAAACATGTATTCCATTCATAATTAAATAAATGTTTAGATATAAGAAAGCCAAATACAAATGGAACTGTAAAAGATAAGAATCCGAAAATGATGCTTTTATGTTTGTTTTTTCTGAACTCGTTCATGTCAAGTTCCAATCCTGCAATAAACATAATATAAAGCAGACCTATAGTGGAAAAAAGATCAACAGCAGAGTTTTTTTCAAGTAAATTTATTCCATGAGGACCTAAGGCTAATCCAGAGATAATCAGTCCGATAATACTGGGAATTCTTAGTTTTCTTAAAACAATTGGTGAAAACAATATAATCATCAGAATAACTGAAAACACTAATACAGGATCGTGTAAAGGTCTGTGGAATTCTTTTAAGAGATTTTCAAAATATGATGTGTCCATTTAAAAAGCTCTTGATTTGTAAATTAAAATTATATGCTTTAATTTTTTTTACAAAAATATACTATTGTAGGCTTCTATTATAATTTATTTATATGTTTTTAATTAATATCAACTTTTTAAAAGCTAAAATCAAGTTTGATTCTTATGTTTTTTACTAATTTTACCAAAAAAAATATATATGTTTTCAGGAATAGTAGAAGAAGCAGCTCAAGTGGTTGCATTAGAAAAAGATGGTGGTAACCTTCATATTACCATGCAATGTTCGTTTACTAAAGATTTGAAAATCGATCAGAGTATTGCGCATAGCGGAGTATGTCTGACAGTTGTTAAAACAACTGATTCAACATATACTGTTACTGCAATTCAGGAAACACTTGATAAAACTAATTTAGGATTACTTCAGGTTGGTAGTAAAGTTAACCTCGAAAGAAGTATGACAGTTGATAAATTATTAGATGGTCATTTAGTTCAGGGGCATGTTGATCAGACGGCTGTTTGTACTGAGGTTAAGGAGGCTGATGGAAGCTGGTATTTCACTTTTAAATATGATCAAACAAAAGGTAATATTACTGTTGAAAAAGGTTCAATTTCTGTGAACGGTGTTAGCTTAACAGTAGTAAATTCAAGAGAAGATAAATTTTCTGTTGCAATAATTCCTTTTACATACGATATAACTAATTTTCATCAGATAAAAGAAGGAACTGTTGTGAATCTTGAGTTTGATATTATTGGAAAATATATTCAGAAAATTATGATGGCTCAGTTGGAAAACTGGAAGAAACAGGTTTAATTTATTTAATAAATTTTAATATTAATAAAAAACCCCTTGAGATCTCAAGGGGTTTTTTATTAAACTTTTTTAGTACAGCATAAATTTAATAGGTATCTGAAAGGAAACTTTAACTGTTTCTCCACGTTGTTTGCCAGGTGTCCATGATGGCATTTCAGAAACAACCCTTAATGCTTCTTTGTCAAGATAAGGATCTACATTATTAAGTAGTTCAACATCTGTAACCTTTCCTTCTTTATCAATAATAAATTTCACGAAAACTTTTCCGGTTACTCCACTTTCTTTAGGAACATCAGGATATTTTGTATTGTTAGCAATCCATTCCATCATCGCTTTTTCTCCACCTGGGAAAGAAGGCTTTTCTTCAATAACATAAAAATTAACTACATCATCTCCTTTAATAACATCATTTGTTTCTGGTACATCAGTTGGAATGTCATCCGGAACAGTCTTTTTTATTAGGTCGTCATTTGATAACATAACAATATCTTTATCAACAGAATCAACAATTTCGGGAGCAGTATATCTTACTTTTTGTTCTTCCTGCACAGGGTCAGGTGGAGGAGGTGGTGGTGGAGGAGGCACATCAATAGGATTATCAATTTTTAATAAGTTTGCAGTTACAGTCTCGTCAACAATGCTGTTGCCAATACTGTCATTCAATGCCATAATTAATGGCGTAATGGTAGTTAATAACAATAGGAAGAATGCAAATCCCATTGATTTAACTACATTTTTATTATACTTTTTTCTGAGTTCGTATGCTCCGTACTCTTTGTTTCTGTGAGCGAAAACAATTTCATCCATGTTTTCTTCTCTGGTCTTCTTCTTTTTTGACATAACATTAATGTTTAAGGTTTGTAATTGCTGAAATATTAATGTAGTTATGTCCTCAAATTGTACAGGTTTTGGTTAGTTTCTATTAAGAACGTAACTACTCTACTTCTTATTGTTTTTAATTTTGAATTTATGATGCATTAATTTTTTTTTTCCATAATACAAATTAAAATAATGTGCAAAAAAAAATCCCCTTGGTTTTTTCAAGGGGATTTTTTTAATTATTTATTGCAAAGCGTGAATTTTATTGGTACTCTATAAGAAACATTAACTGCTCTTCCATTATTTCTTCCGGGTTTCCAGTCGGGCATTGACGAAATTACTCTTAATGCTTCTTTATCTAAGTATTCATCAACACTATTTAAAAGTTCAACATTAACTACTTTTCCTTCTTTATTTATTATAAAATTTACACAAACTTTACCAGATACTCCAATCTCTTTTGCAGATTCAGGAAATTTGGTGTTGTCAGCAATCCACTTTAGTAATGCTTCCTCGCCACCAGGGAACTCTGGTTTTTCTTCTATCCATGAATATTCAAATGATTTTTCATCATCAATAGCTGCATTTTTCTTCTCAACATATGGTTCTTCAGTAATTTCAGGATTTTCAGTATTCTCAATTAAATTATCAGTTGAGCCCATTTCAACTGTATCCTTTGAATTTTCTACAATTATCGGTGTAGTAAATTTAACTGCTTCAATGTCTACTTTAGCTACAGGTGGTGGAGCTTCGGGTGGTGTTACAGTTTCTGTTTCTGTAACTTCTGTAAAGCCATATTCTGTTATGTCAGGAATAAAAATGTTACTATTATAGCCGGTAAATGCCATAATTAATGGTGTTATAGTAATAACCAATAAAAGAAAAAATGAAAAGCTTAGTGCTTTAATTACATTCTTTTTATACCTTTTTCTAAGTTCATATGCACCATACTCTTTGTTTCTTTGGGCAAAAACAATTTCATCCAGGTTTTCTTCTCTGTTTTTTTTATTTGTTGACATAACATTAATGTTTAAGGTTTATTAATACAGAACATTTAATGTATTTATGCCATCATAAATAATAATTTGAGTTGGTTTTAAATTAAAACGTAAATCTATACTTCATATTGTTTGCAAACTAAAATATTACAAAATAAAAAACCCCCTGATTATTAATCAGAGGGTTTAAAATAGATTATTAATTCTAATTAAGTTTGAAGTTAATCGGTATCTGGAATGATACTTTAACTGTTTTTCCACGTTGTTTTCCAGGTGTCCATGATGGCATAGCTGAGATAACACGTAAAGCTTCTTTATCCAGATAAGGATCTACGCCTCTTAGTAATTGAACATTTGAGACTTTACCGTCTTTATCAATTACAAATTGAATAAAAACTTTTCCTGTTACACCATTTTCTTTAGCAATTTCAGGATATTTTACATTTTCTGCAATCCATTTATTCATTGCCTCTATACCGCCTGGGTATTCAGGTTTCTCTTCAATTACATAAAAGTTAATTACTTCTTCTTCCTGAATAGCCTGATTAGTTTCTACTACTTCTTCAGTTACTTCTTCATTAACAGCAGTATTAACCTGTTCATCAGTTGTTGCTATTTCAACTTTTTCGTCAACTGAATCTACTACTACAGGAGCAGTATATTTTACCTGTTGTTCCAAAGCAGGAGGAGGAGGAGGAGGTGGAGGAGGTGGCAATTCTTCTTCCTGATTTTTAACATCTAAAAGATTAGCCTGAATAGTTTCATCAACTATTTTATTGTTTCCACTGTTTTTAAGAGCCATAATGAATGGTGTTCCGGCAGTGATAATTAAAACTACAAAAGCAATGAACAAAGCTCTGGTAACAGTTTTATTGTACTTTTTTCTTAGTTCATATGCTCCGTATTCTTTATTACGATGCGCGAATACGATCTCATCCAATTTTTCTACTTTAACACTTGTTATTGTTGACATAGTTTTAGTAGTTATTTAGGTGCAAGTTCGAGCATTTTAAGTTCTAAAGCATTTAAATCAACAACAGCATAACGAGCAATATTTGTAATAGCCATTTCATCGATAATATCTACGAAATTTTTATATTTAATATTATCTGCTGCTTTAATTAATACGATAGGACCTACATGGTCATCATTTTTTAATTTCTTCAATTCTGAACTAACAGAATCCTTAGGAAGTACAAGCTCTCCTTTTTTAATCTTTTCTTTTAATTCAATGATTTTGTCAAAAAGAGGTTTGTTGCGTTTTAGTAAAAATTTACGAATTCCATCCTTACTATAATCTGTTTTAATTAATGCAGGAAGTGAGTCAGGTTTTGCTAAACCTTCATAATAGTAAACTATATCATTTTCTGCAAGAATAATTGTAACAGCTCTCTTTTTATCTACAGGAGGTGATTTAGTTTTAGTTGTATCAACATCTTTTTCAGGTAAAACTATTTCCATAACCTTTGGTTTACTGAAAGCAGTTGTTAACATGAAAAATGTAATAAGGAGACACATCAAATCCACCATAGGAGTCATATCTATGGCTGTCGAATGTTTTTTAGGTTTTCTTTTACCGCCTCCGCCTTTACCGGCATTATTTTCTATTATTTGTGCCATACCATTTCCTTTTTTTAGTTTTCAACTTTAACTTCAACTTTTTCAAGGTTGGTAGTAAGATTAAACTTATTTACTTTCTTGTCTTGCAAAATATCCAGAACCTTTTTTACCACTTTATAATCGGTTTCCATGTCGGCTTTAATACCAACCTGAATATTCTGATCAACTTGTCTAGTAATTAGTATCCACCATGCTAACTGGTTATCAACAGAGTCGGTTGGGATGCCATCTTTTTTTGCTTCAACCAATTGTTTCTGAAATTTATCTCTTTCAGTAGGATCTTTTTTGTCAATCCATTGGTTTAGAAGCTGAACAGGCATACCAAACGCACCAAGCTTAGCAAATGTTTCATACTGCTTGGGTGTGAAAGTTAATTTGTATTGCTCGGCCATTTTTTCAAGCACTTTTTCACGAAACTTCGTTGTTGTATCTGGTCCATTATCAAGATTGAAATAAACTTTACCTAGTTTATCAATAGATATGCTTAATATTTCCTTATCAGGTGCCTGTTTTTCGGAAATAGAAGCAGGTGTATCAATAACTGCAGGTTCTTGAGGACGAAACGTTGAAGTAAGCATGAAAAATGTAAGAAGCAGAGCAAACAAGTCTACCATCGGCGTCATGTCGATGTGCGGACTACTCTTATGTATCTTAATTTTAGACATTTTTAGCTATAATTTGCTAAATTATTTTACTTTAGAAGCAAATGTTTGTGTTAAGCTAAATCCTGCTTCATCAATTTTGAATGTCATTGCATCAATCTTTGTAGAGAAGAAGTTATAAAGAATGATAGCTAAAGTTGAACCACCAATACCAAAAGCTGTATTAATAAGAGCTTCAGAAATACCGGTTGCTAAAGCAAGAGCATCTGGAGCACCAGCTTGAGCAAGAGCAGCAAAAGCTTTAATCATACCTAATACAGTACCAATAAGACCGATAAGAACGGCGATAGAAGCAATGGTTGATAGAATTACTAGATTCTTTGAAAGCATAGGAAGTTCTAATGCTGTAGCTTCTTCAATTTCTTTCTGAAGCGCAAGAATCTTTTGATCTTTGTTTAAATTGGTTTCGTTTTCTAATGAACGATATCTGTGTAAACCAGCTTTCATTACATTACCTAATGATCCTTTTTGTTTATCACAAGCTGCTGAAGCTTCTTCAATTTTATCTTCTGCAAGAAGACCTTGTAATTGTTTAACAAAAACATTTAAACGTTTTTTTCCACGAGCACGACGAATAGATAAAAATCTTTCGATAGTGAAAGTAATAAGAATAATAATTAAAGCCATTAAAATAGGAACAATTACACCCCCTTTGTAGATAATAGCTAAATAGTTACCAGGCATAGGTTCGCCATCTGGGTTTCCTCCCTGAAAATTAACAGGGTTTCCCATTACAAATTTAAAAACTAAATAAGCAATTATTAAAGCAATAATTATTGCGCCGCCAGCAAATACCGATTGCAGAGCATCTTTCAGAGATTGACCACTTTTACTCATTACTGTTTGATTTAAAGGTTATTTTTAATTAATGATTGAAATAATATTGTTGAAATTAAACAATTTTAAATTATGAAAAGAGAATAAAAATCGCCTAAAAATTAATTCCAATGCGCTTTTTATCGTCGCAAATATAATATATGATTTTATAAAAATCAAATTTGCCATCCTTTTTTTAAATCAGTAAAATATTAATGATTTGCAACTTATTAGAGTTTTAACAGATGTACTTTTTTTCATTTAAAATATGTTTAATAATTATCTAAAATTAAAATCAAAAAATACAGAGATTTTTTACTGATAAATTCTGTTGTGATAAAAACTTCTTTTATTAAATTTTATTGTTTTATATCGTACTATAGTTGTACTAATAAAAATAAAAAACCCTTATGCTGATAATAACATAAGGGTTTTAATTGTTATGAATAGCTATTTTATAAATTCTTAAGTTTTGGCAGTTCCAACACTTTTTTAGCTTTTGCATTTTTTGGATCGATGGCTAAAATTCTATTGTAATACATTTTAGAAACTGCATAGTTTTGAGTTGTAATATAATTATACCATCCCATATACTCATATGAATCCATTAATTCTTTAGTATATTTTACAGAGTCTGCCTGAGCTTTTTCCAATACTTTTTCATAAAATGGTTTTGCTAAACCTTTAAATTCGGGATCTAATGCAGCTTTAATCTGAGCGCGTCTTTGAAGTCCTTGCATAGAAGATGGTTGGTCGGCTATAAAACTTCCACATAATGTGTCTGCTTTAGTTAAATATTCAATTGCTTTAACTTTTAAACTATCTGTTTTTGGATATTCTGGTTTGGAACTTATATTAACAAATAAACCATAATATATTTTTGACAGGTAATAGTAGTCTAGTGAAGTTGCTTTACCCGAATTTATTTTTTTATTAAACAAATCAATAGCTTCATTATTTCTTTTTTGCTTTGTTAAGATGTTTGCTGTCTCTGTTAGTAGATCATAGTTAGAAGTATCTTTAGAAATTGCTTTTTTAAAGCTTTCGATTGCAAGTGAATCACTTCCTAATTTGCTCTGGATACGTCCGTAATATGCAAAATCGCTGCTTATTATGCGTTCTGGTTTGGTTTTGTAAAAGAAAACATCCATTGATTTCTTAGCCTCATTATATTTTGTAGTTTCAAAATATGAATATCCAGCAAGCCTATTAAGAATAGTTGATGATGTGTCTGTCGCAAATACTTCGTTAATCTGAACAAGTACATTGTTATAATCTTTGCAAAGGAAAAGTGCATAAATATATTTAATTCTTGCAGCAATATTTTTGTTAGATAATTCTAAGAATTTTGAGAAATTCTCTTTAGCTTTTTCGTTATTGCCTGATTTTATATATAATTCGCCCATTTCGCGATATACCGGAGCAAATTTTGGGTCTATTACTTGAGCCTCTTCAAAATAAGGTATGGCTGCTTTTAGGTTTCTGCCACGAACGTAAATGTTTCCAATTTTTATTTTTGCTAATGGAGAATTTGGTAATAAATCCTGAGCTTTTTTATAGTTTAATATTGCATTAGTTGCATCTCCATCCTCTAAGTAAATATCACCTGTAATGATATATATTGCAGGATCTTGAATTGAATATGACTGGGCTGATTGCAAGTAAGCATATGCCTCTTTCATTTGTGATGGAGTAACCTGGGCATATGCTTCAGCAATTTTAGCATAGGTTAATGCTTGTTTTTCTTTTGATATTTCGCTGTTTTTATTAGTTTTACTTGGAAGTAATGAAATGGCTTTATCAAAACTTGCTTTTGCATTTGCTGCATTTTTTTTAAGTAATTCTACTTTTCCCAAACCTGTGTAATTAAGAGGATTGAGTGGATCTGATTCTGTACCTTTTTTGTAGTAAAAATAAGCAGAATCGGCTACTTCATCTAATGAATATGAAAGCGAATCAACAATAAATGAATAAAGATAACATTGCCCAAAATAAAAATAGGCATCACCATTTCTTGGTTCTTTAGAAATTACACTTTTGTATGCTTTTTTTGCAGCATCAAATTGTTCGCTTTGCATTAAGCGAATAGCATCAGTTAAAGTTTGTGACTGACTTTTAAAACTACTAAAACTTAGTAAACTAACTAATGCGACTAAAATTAAAATTCTTTTTGTCATATTACAAAAAATTATTCATTTGATAATTGTATTAACCTAATAGGCATATTAGAAGGAACAAGTCCTGATTTTAAAATAATTCTCTGACCAACTTCACCCGCAACAAATTGTTTAAAACCTGAGCCAAGTCCTGTAAATGTTTCACGACTAATAATATATACATCTCGTCTGAATGGGTAAGATACATTTGCGATATAAGCCTGATATGGTCTAAAATAATAACCAGTAGTGCCATCATCTGTTTCAGCACTAATTGCAAGTACTTTAATTCTATTTAAAAAGTTTATAGTTAAAGAATCGTGTCTGTCACTTATGTAATTTACGCTTAATAATCCAATTGCGTTTTTATTTTTTTCTACATAATTAATAACTTCTTCATTAGAATTAACTGCAAAACAGGTTGAAGGAAATCCTTGTTTTAATTCAAATTTTTCATTGATATATCTGACATTGCCTGATTTTTCGTTATCAAATACCATAGCAATATCGCCTAATTCTGATTTAGGATTTAAATCTTTCCAGGTTTTAATTTCTCCTGTAAATATTTTTTTAATATTACTATATATAATTGTTGTATCAGTATTATCATTATTAATAATAAACGCTAATGCGTCGTAAGCAATAACAGTAGTTTTTGGTACTATATTATTGCCAACCAATCCATCTTCTTCACTTTTTGTAAGTTTTCTTGTGGTTACAATTAATCTAACAGAGTCATTGAAAAACAGATTGAATAAATCATTTTCAGGTAAATATGTTGGATTAATTTTTGCGAATTTGTATAAACTTTCAAATGTATATATCTCAGTATCAAAAAGAAGTTTGAAAGATTCGTCGCAGGCGATTTTTATATTTCCTCGAGTTGGAGTTTCGTCATAAGTCTGACTTGGTTGTTGGTTACAAGAAAATAATAAAATAACCAATGCTAGGTAACATAATTTACTCATTTTCTTCATCTTGATTGCGGTTTTTTAGTTTTGGGTATACTCTTACAAAGCGAAATATTCCATAAAGGACAAAGAAAATGCCAAATATTACTTTAAACTCTTTTGGAGTATTTGGTAATACTGATGCAAAAATAAGTATTAGTCCGGCTCCAATGTAAAATAAAATCATTATAAGCCCGAAATAAAACATTATATTAGAAAATGAAAAATGATTTGGCATTTTGTCATTTATTAATTTCTGGCGGAGAGGAAGGGATTCGAACCCCCGATACCCTTTTGAGGTATACACACTTTCCAGGCGTGCTCCTTCGACCACTCGGACACCTCTCCAATTATTTTAAGATTAAAAAAAAGAACTTTTTTTAAGAGCGTGAAAGTACTAAATAAAACTTAACCTATAAAACTTTATTTTTAATTTTTTGTTGTGTTTAAGAGCTAAATAGTGCATTATGATTCACTCATTTCTCCACGAATTGAATGTTGTAATTGATTTCTGATTTCGTTATATGTTAATTGTTTTTCTAAAATAAACATGAGTTTTGTTGATGCTGCCTCTGTTGTTAAATCGGCACCGTTTACAACTCCCATCCTTAATAATTCTCGACTGGTTTCGTATTTTCCCATATTTATACCACCAGAGTCACATTGTGTAATGTTTAAAATTATTATTTCATTTTCAATAGCTTGTTTTAAAAGAGAAAGAAACCATTTTGTGGTAGGAGCATTCCCTGATCCATACGTTTCTAACACTATGCCTTTTAAATTTGGAATAGAAAGAATTGACGAGAATGCTTCTTTACTTAATCCGGGGAATAATTTTATGATAATTACATTTTCGTTTAATTTGTTATAAATTCTGAACTTTCCAGCTGATGTTGGGTAATGAATTGCACTTAAATTATATTCAATTTCAATTCCGGCAATTGCAAGTGGGGGATAATTGTCTGAAATAAATGCACTGAAATTTTTTGTGCTGTGTTTTGTAGTTCTGTTACCTCTGAAAAGTTTATTTTCAAAATAAATACATACTTCGGGAACAATTGCAGTTCCGTTTAGTTTTGCTGCTGCAATCTCAATAGATGTAATAAGATTTTCTTTTCCATCAGTTCTAAGAGTTCCTATAGGTAATTGAGATCCAGTAAATATGATTGGTTTTTCAAGATTTTCTAGCATGAAACTTAATGCAGATGCCGAATATGACATAGTATCGGTACCATGTAAAACCACAAAACCATCATAGTTATTATAATTCTCTTTTATAACGGTTGCCATTTTTACCCATGAACTGATATTTATATTTGATGAGTCAATTAATGGTTTTAGAGAAATTGTATCAATCTGGTAACCGAATTTTTTAATTTCTGGCACTTTGTTTTCGATTCCTGAAAAATCAAACGGTTGCAAAGAGTCTGTCTCATGATCTCTTATCATTCCAATAGTCCCACCAGTGTAAATAATAAGTATTGAAGGTTTATTTTCTTTCATAAAATCAACTTAATTTGAATAATTGCTTTGCATTTTTTGTTGTTATCTCTGCAACTTCGTTTAATGTTATATTTTTAAGCTCTGCAATTTTTTCTGCTATATTTTTAATATACAAACTTTCATTTCTTTTTCCACGAAAAGGAGCAGGTGTTAAATATGGTGAATCTGTTTCGAGTATAATGTTACTTAATGAAACATTTTTTGCCACTTCAGCCATATCTGAATTTTTGTATGTTACTACTCCTCCAATTCCAAGATAAAACCCAAAATCGATGGCTTTTTGTGCTTCAATTATATTTCCGGGAAAGCAATGAAAAACCCCTGTAAGTCCGGTATTTTTATATTCGCGTATAATGTTAAAAAGTTCATTTAAAGATTTACGTGAATGAAGAACAATTGGAAGTGAATATTCCAAAGCTAATTCAATTTGTACTCTTAAAGCAATTTCCTGCTCTTTAATATATGTTTTGTCCCAATAGTAATCTAATCCAGTTTCACCGATTCCGTGATATTTGTTATTTTTTAATTCGTTTTTTACAAAATCCAGTTCATCAAGATAATTTTCTTTTACAGAAGTAGGGTGGAGTCCAGTCATTGGTAAACAATTTTCTGGAAAGTTTCTTACACAATCTAATAATGAATTTTGTGTACTTTTATCAATTGCAGGTAATAGTAAAGATTTTATGCCATCATTAACAGCTCTTTTAATAGCTTCCGATCTGTCAGTATCAAATTGTTCAGCATATATATGTGTATGGGTATCAATAAACATAAATAAAAAAATAAAATGTTTAATTTTTAGGTATGGTTACACACAATTGAAAAACTTTTCCTGGTAGGCATTTTACAATTCCTTTAAATTCCATTCCTAAAAGTGTAGCTGAGATTTTACTTACTGGCATTTTACAAAGTAATGACAATATGTCTATTGTTAAATCTCCTTGTTTTTCAATTTGTTGTGCAATTAAAAGTTCGTCGGGTTCAAAATCTATAAAGAGTGGTGATTGTATATTTTTACTTTTTAAATTTGTTTCCCAGCTTAAATAATTGGCAATATCAGAAGCTGATTCTGCAAGTGCAGCCCTGTTTGTTTTTATTAAATAATTTGTTCCGGATGACCATGGATCAATTGTTCTGCCTGGAACTGCAAAAACATCTCTATTATATGAGTTTGCAATATCCGCTGTAATAAGTGAACCCCCTTTTTTACCCGATTCTACAACAAGTGTAGCATCAGCAAGGCCTGCAATTATTCTATTTCTTTTTACAAAATTTTGTTTGTCGGGTGTTGTATTAGTAATAAATTCGGTAATTAATCCGCCTTCTTCTATCATTTGTTTAGCATATTTTCTATGTAAAGCCGGGTATATTTTATCTAAGCCATGTGCTAAAATTCCAGCTGTTGAAAGATTAAACTCCATGGCAGCTTTATGTGCAGCAATGTCAATACCAAAAGCAAGTCCGCTAATAATTTGAACATTAATATTTAAGTCTTTAAAGTCTGAAATTAATTTATTGCAAAAGTCTTTTCCATATTGTGTAGCTTTTCTTGTGCCAACAATACTTAAAACTTTTGGGTGATTTAAATCAATATTTCCTAATACAAAGATTGTTACAGGTGAATCTTCACAATGAACTAATCTTCTCGGATAATCCTCATCAAGAAAGAACACAGTTCTTACTCCGTATTTAATATTAAATGCTACTTCTTTTTCTGCTATCTTAAAAATTTCTTTCTTCTTAGAATTGTTAGCAATTGATGAAGCTATAATAGTTCCTATTCCTGGAATTTTAGCAAGATTTCTTTCTTTTTCTGTAAAAACCGCTTCAAGGCTACCACAATATCCAATAATACGTTTTGCAACTATATCACCAACAAGAGGAATAAGCTTTATTGCGATTTTAAAGAGATCTGATTGTTCGCTCATTACATTTTTACTTTTGCTAATGAATTTAAAGCGTTAATTAAATCCCTTTTTTGGTTATTTGTTAAGGCTGTTAATGGAATAGGTTTATACTTTGCAATTCCTTTTTTTGTAGTCTGATGAACTATTAGTTCTTCTCTTTGGTTAAAGAAAGTACGTTTAATTTCAATTTTGAATAAAGAATCAAAAGGTATTTCAATTGAAATGTATTTAGTGATAAATGAAGTTACTGGGTAATATCTTATAACTATTTTGTCACCTTCGTCGTCATAAATTATAAAATGATATTTAAGTTGAAGTCTGTATATAATATATATAATAAATAAAGAACTAAAAATAATTGCATATGCAAGATTGCTGATAGGTATAAAATATAATGTTAAATAATCGTAGAATACAGAAAAGGAAATCAGAGTTGCAGCAATAAAAATTGCTAAAACAAATTGTCCTCTTATTCTATCATATGCATCTTTGTTATCTAATTTCATTTTTTCTTCTGTTTAGTTCTTTATTAATTAAAGAAAGTTCTCTATTTGTTTGCCCTTTAATTGAAGTGTTTTCTTCTGCACGTCTTATTAAATATGGTAAAACTTTTTTAACCGGCCCGTATGGAATATATTTTACAATATTAAAGCCTTCTTTAGCTAAGTTGTAACTAATATTATCACTCATTCCATATAATTGAGAGAACCAAATTCTTTTATCGTTACACTTTATGTTGTTTTTAATTATCAATTCAGCTAAAAGTAAACAGCTTTTTTCGTTATGAGTTCCGCAAAAAGTTTCAATACTGTTAATATTACTAACTGTATATTCAATACCTGAGTCAAAATCGTTATCTGTTTCTTCTTTTGTATCATGAATTGGCGATGGATAATTATTGCTTTTAGCAAGTAATCTTTCTTCTTCCATATAAGCGCCTCTAACGAATTTAATACCTAGTTTGTAATTCTTGGATAAAGCAATCTTATGAGCATTTTTCAAATATTGTAATCTGTCTTTACGGTACATCTGCAAAGTATTAAAAACAAAAGCTTCTTCTTTATTGTACTTTTCCATCATGTCTGAAACAATAATATCAATGATGTTTTGAAATCTGAAGTATTCTGCGTCAATTAATAGTTTTACTTTATTATTATATGCTTCATTAGTAATGGAATTTATTCTTTGTACGAATTTCTCGAATTCAATTTTTTCGTTTTCGTTTAAAACTTCACCATTTGATTTTTTTTCAAGAATTTGGTTTGGAATTAAAGCAGATGGCTTAAAAACTGCAAAAGGTATATTTTTATTATTTGCAGCATTTTTAATGTTTCTAATAATTTCTAAAGTAACTTCATTAATTATTTCAATTGAACTTGTGCTTTCAGCAGAAAAATCTAATATTGAGTAAACATTATTAATTGAAAGCTTATTAACAGTATTGAAGCAATCTTCTAAAGTTTCTCCACCACAAAAGTGTTTAAAGATGGTTGGCTTTACAATCCATTTTATAGGAAAGTGAATATATAAAGCAATTTTAACTAGTGATTTAGATGAATTTACAATCCAATTTTTAGAAATCATTTTAAATAATAGACGCATTCTCTTAAGGTCTTTTACAGACTTATTTTCAAATGCAACTTTTGTATTTTCTAATGAAATCATATTATTGATTATTCGAATTTTCAAAATTACTAATGAAAAATGAAAAAAAATGAACTTTTTTTAACAGTAGAAAATAAATTTTAAATTACTTTAGTTTAATTATTTAATTGTTATATTTGTGCCATGTAAATGTAGAATTGTGAATTATTTGTTAATTATATGTTGAAAAAAAAATGTTTTTTTTTGTTTAATTAGAGAAATAGAATAATTTTACGTTTTTCAAAAGGTTTTAAACGCTAACATAGAAGTGCCTAATAATTAAAGGATTAAACTATGAAAAGACTATCTGGATACGCAGTAATTTTAATCGTATTAAGTAGCATTTTGGTATTTGACGGTTGTAAAAGAGGAGATGATGACCCGTTTTTCTCTATTCGCAGTCGCAAAGCAAGAGTTACAGGTGACTGGGCCATTGAAACAATGGAACGTAATGTTACCCAATTGTTAAATGACGGAACTACCGCCAAAATTAATTTTAAAGTCACGGATGATAAAATAGCTGAAATTGTAGATTCAGTTAATACTTCTCATGACACTTCAGTAACAACAAATGGTATTATTAAAGAAGATTTTTATCGTTTCGATAAAAATAGTAAAATGGAGTATTTGTTTCATTATGAAATGTCTAAATTATGGACAAAAATGGATGAAGCTACAAATATTACAACTTACAATAAAATGGTATATACATATGTTGAAAGAGCTGCCGGTTCATGGAATTTCTTAAGCAGTGTTGAAAAACATGGTGTAAATAAATATAAAGATAAAGAAAGACTATGTCTGATATTTGAATCTAATAACATTACTCAAACAACTGTATTAACATACTGGCAGGTAGATGAAAATGGAGTTACTCTTCCAGGAAATACATTTAATACTTTTGTAACAAGCAGTGAAAGAAAATATTCAAATGGCGAATTTGCACAGACTTGGGTATTAAGAGAATTAAGAAGTAAGAAAATTGTTATGGAACGTGATATTGATGATGTAGTTCAAACTGCAACTATTAGTAATGGCGTTTCTACCGGTGATTCATACTCAGAAAAAGGTTTTGAGACCGCTACTTTGAAACCTAGATTGTAATAACAATATTTAATAAAATAAAAAAAGAGGCTTAATGCCTCTTTTTTTATTTTATTAGTTTCCAGTTAGAATATCCGAATAATTGTTTTCCTCCAAATATATTTCGTTCAAACCATGTAATTAATCTATACTTTATTTTTTCGTGTTTATATAAATCATGGTCCTTTGTTAATTTATTGCCATAATTTAGTTTATCCTTCCAGAAAAACTCTTTTATTTTTTCATTCATTACTTTAGGATGTGTTCCTTTAAATAATGGAATTCTTCCTAAAGGACCATAATCAAAACCTTGATAAGTTATAACTTGTTCGTTATTTGTTTTTCCTCTGTGAATTGAATCATGTTCCTTCTTTTTGCTTTTCATTCTATCGGGCGGTCGTACCCAGCCATAATGATAAATATGTGCCTTAGAACTTGCAACTGTTAGCTTGGAGTTATCTTTTTTTCTGAACGATTGTGCATCCTTATATGAAACTATGTCAGGATTGTTTCTTACTATCCTCATTTCATTTTTATACCAACCATGAAAAGGTAAATAATGATTGTAGTCGCCCCAGAAATGATAATAATTAAAAAGTATTCCTTCCACTTTTTTATTGTTAAGATGTTTTTGGCAAACATTCTTTATTTCTTCTAGATCGTCTTCGTGAACTACTTCATCTGCCTGTATATAAAAACACCAATCGCCTTTACATTCTTTTAATGCAGCATTTGTTTCATCGCGAAAAACAGCAGAGTTTAAAAACCTTGATTCGTCCCAGACTCTATGAATAATCTTGATTTTTGGTGAGCCAATTGAAAGTATTTCTTCTTCGGTTTTATCACTTTCATCGCCTTTGCCAAGAGCAATAACAAATTCGTCAACAATTGGCAATATACTTAATATTGACTCTTTTACAGGAAAATAAAAACGTGTGGCATTTCTCACCATTGTGAAGCCACTAATAGTCATAGCCATTAGTCACGATCTTTTTTACGACCAAACTTAATTTTATCGCCAATATTTAATAGCTTTTTAAGCCAGTCGAAAACTAAAGCAAGATACATGAATATTGTTGTTAGCCATATAAATCCTGTATTAAACCATAATGTATCTATCTTTTTTCCAAATAAATTTTTGTATGGAGCGTAGAAATGGGCACGACCGTAATTTGATTCAGGATCTTTATAAATTGGTTTGGTCATCTGAATCAGTCTGTCATCTGTTTCGTAAATTGTTTGAAAACTATTTTTATTTGTTACCAGATCAGATAATCCGTTACTGAAATAATCCTCTTTTAATGTAATTAAATCATTTTTATTTGGATATTGTTTTGTAAGTTCTGTGTACTTTTTATCAGCTTCAATTGTTGATTCGTTATATTTTTTATTAAAATATTTCTTTTTCGATTCAAGATAATTTAAAGTATATTCAGCTACTTCACTATTAAAAGATTTTTTATTAAGCTGATCTAATTTCTTAAAAGTTTTTTTAGAAAAACTTTTGTCTAATAATTCAATTTCGTTTTTAAGAATAAGTAAGTTCTTATTAATATTAATTTCAGCTGTAGGTTGTTCTAAATATCTTTGGCATCCGTCAAGTTTATTTATTAACTCTGGAATAAGATAATTAAATCTGAATTCTGCATAGCTTTTCTTTTTTTCGATATCAAAAAAGTTTTTTTCCCATTTGTTATCTTTATATTGTGTTACAGCTAATGCCTCAAATGCCCATCTGGAAGTCATTAAATCACCAACAACAGGGACAAATTTATGTGATGCAAATGATTTATGCAGTTTGTCAAATTTTACAATAACACCACTCAAAAGAAGTTGTGGAACTAATATGAAAGGAATTAAAATGTAAATTGTTACAACAGAGTTTAATGCCGAGGAAATGTTTAATCCAAGCATATTAGCAAAACATGATGTACTGTATAAAATAATAAAGTAATTGAATGTTAATCCTTTTATACCCAAAATGTAATTACCAATAATTACAAATGTGAACATTTGAATTGCTGATAAAATAAACATTATCATTACTTTAGAGTTGATGTAGCTAAAGCGACTCAAACTTAAGAATCGTTCTCGTTGTAATATCTTTCTGTCACGAATTATTTCTTCAGCACTTACTGTCATTCCTAAGAATAATGAAACAACAATTGCCATGAATAAATAAGCGTAAAGGTTTTCATTTTCGCTGAATAAAAATTTCTCACCTGCAACATATTTTGTAAAATATCCAAGAATAAATGCAAGAAGAGGAGCCTCAAGGAAATTTAGTAAAATGTATTGTTTGTTAGTAAGCTTTGAGAGTACATCGCGAACTGTGAAAATTCTAAACTGATTTATTTTGTTAGGAATTTTGAAGTTGTTTTTTGGAATAGTCTTAGAATACTCTTTTTCTTTAAAATTAACATCAAGAGTATCCATGTAATGCTTATTCCATTCTTTTGCAGAAATCTTTCTGCTCTTTGTTAACTTTCCATATTCATCGACTACCTTCGATTCAATAATTTGTAATACCTGCTCTGGGTTAACATTTCCGCAAGTTGTGCATTCGCCTTCGTTTGCATTTACATGGTTGGTTGCTTTTTTGAAATAAACAATTGATTCGGTAGGGTTACCAAAGTAAATAGGGTGCCCACCTTTATCGAGAATTAATATTTTATCAAATAATTTAAAAATATCTGATGATGGCTGATGAATATTTATTATTGCAAGTTTTCCTTTTAGGGTAATTTCCTTAAGTAAATCCATTACCATTTCGGAGTCCATTGAAGAAAGCCCGGAAGTCGGTTCATCAACAAACATAACATCTGGCTCACGAATTAATTCAAGTGCAATATTTAGTCTTTTTCGCTGACCACCGCTGATGTATTTATTTAACGGACCGCCTACTTTTAAATTTCTTATTTCATAAAGATCCAGATCCTGTAAGACTTTTGTTACAGCATCATCAATCTGGGTTTCAGTGTATCCGCTAAAGCAAAGTTTTGAGTTATAGTAAAGATTTTGGTAAACAGTAAGCTCTTCAATAAGCAAGTCATCTTGTGGAACAAAGCCAACAACGCCTTTGATAGCTTCTTTTTCAGTGTAAATATTATAACCGTTTATTAAAACATCACCTTTTTGTGGTTGAATGTTACCATTTAAAATATTTAAAAGCGTTGACTTTCCAGCACCGCTTCCACCCATAACACCAATTAACTGACCTGTTTCTTCAGAGAAATTAAAACAATGTAAACCGTTATCCGAATTTTTAAATCTGAACTCAACATTTTTAGCAGTGAAAATAATTTTCTCAGATTTTGACTGGCTAAGAAATGCACCAACAATATCGCTGTAATAAATAGGACTGGTTTTTCTGCTTCTGATTGAAGAACCTTTTACAAGCACATAAACCCTCATAGGGTTAATAACCTGACTGTTTAAGTAGAATGTTTCTTCGCCAACATAACCAAAAGCATACATGTTTGTACTTTCGATATGTAAAATAACCAATTGTCCTACAAAGTGTTCAATAAAAATATGTTTAACTTCAGGATTAGAAAATTCCTTATTACCATCAATTAAAAGTAGATTTTCTTTATGTGGAATTTTATCAGGTGTGTCTAGAATTAATGATTTGCAATTATTGTATTCTAATTCGTTAATATTAAAAGTATCTGCAACTGTTTTTACAAACTCCAGTTCTTCCTCTTTAATGTCACTTCCATGATGTATAAATTCAAATAATTTAAGAAGAACAAGCATTTTTTGTTCCTGACGAAGTTCATCGTTAACCTGTGAGCAAATAGCCAAAACTTTAACGCTATTAGCCGACATACGTTTTTTGCCTTTTTTATTATGGTGTTGTGCAATATATTCGTCAAAAAGTTTTAAATATTCGTCTACAAGTTCTTGATTAAGTTGTTGTTTTAAATATGATGCAACAATAACTCTTCCAGGATTATTAATTTCACCGTTTTCACCAATTTCAACATCGGCTATTATTGCAAAAAGCCTCATTAATGCTTTTAAAATGGATTCGCTCATAGTTCAGTTTTTTTCAGAATTGAATAACAATTATACAAAGAAATAAAAAAATAACGATTAAGATTTACTATTTTTTATTAATGTATATTAACAAGTAAATATGTCTGAATATGAGATTATTAAAATATTTTATTGTTTGACTTGTAACTTTTAAATATTTGATGACGTCATACGATCAAATTTGTTAAAACATTAAAAATTAAGTAATATGAAAACAATAAAGATTCTAATCGTAACAAGTACATTTTTTTTACTCTTAATGAATGTACAATCATTTGCGGGTTCAAATCCAACAAATGAAGAAGGAAAAGTTAAAAGAGTAGTTTCAAGTGCTGTAGATTATCCAAAAGATTCAGAAGTGTGTTTTGAAGGAATTGCTACCGTTGCAGTTGATTTTAGGGTTAATGAAAACGGAAAAATTGTTGTTAACGAAATTAATGGTAGCCCTGATTTAGTTAGTTACGTAAAAGAAAAGCTTGAGAAAGTAGTAATCAAGAAAGTGTCTAAGTTAACCGAAAAGTCGTTTGTTTACAAGTTTATCTTCAGCAAGTAATCTTGTTCATTGGTTAGTTTAGCTACCCTCCATTGTAAAAGATGGGGGGTCTTTTTTTTAAATACTGACACTAATTGACACTAATTAAAAAGAAAAAACTTACATGGTCTATGAATCTTATTTTTTATACTTAAGGCACTTTAAGTACTTAAGGCATTTATAACTTTTCCTCTTACATTCTTTCAGGAACATTTATTCCTAAAAGTTTCATTGACTCTTTTATTCTTTCTGCTGTAACATTACTTAATAAAAGTCTTAATCCTTTAATTTCCGAATTTTCTTCTTTTAAAATAGTATGGTTATGATAAAACTGATTATATTCTTTAACAAGGTTGTAAGTATAATTTACAATTACTGCAGGGTTTTGTTCTTTTGCTGCTTCCGAAATAATATTATAATATTCTGCAATTTGTTTAATTATTGATTTCTCAGTTTCATTTATTTCAATATTTTCTGAAATACTATTTGGAATTGTAATACCTGTATCATTTGCTTTTCGTAATACTGATTTTATTCTTGCATGGGTATATTGTATAAACGGACCAGTGTTACCATCAAAATCAATAGATTCTTTTGGATTAAAAACCATATTCTTTTTAGGATCGACTTTTAAAATAAAATATTTTAAAGCTCCTAGTCCTACCATTTTTATTATTTCATTTTTCTCATTTTCAGGAATGCCATCAAGTTTTCCTAATTCATTGGAAATTGTTTTTGCAGTTGAATACATTTCTTCAATTAAGTCATCAGCATCAACTACAGTTCCCTCGCGTGATTTCATTTTACCTTCGGGTAATTCAACCATGCCATATGATAAATGCGAAATCTGATCAGACCAATCTTTTCCTAGTTTTTTTAATACAAGTTTTAAAACCTGAAAATGATAATTTTGCTCGTTACCAACAACATAAATCATTTCATCGGCATTAAACTCTTCCTTACGCATAATGGCTGTTCCAATATCCTGTGTCATATAAACTGAAGTTCCATCGCTTCTTAAAAGTACTTTTTCGTCAAGACCATCATTGGTTAAATCGGCACAAATAGTATTGTCTTCTTTTTTAATAAGTGCACCATTTGTTAAACCTTTTATTACCTCGTCTTTACCCAGTTCGTATGTTTGCGATTCGTAATATATTTTGTCAAATGTTATTCCTAATTCAACATATGTTTTCTCAAAACCATCATAAACCCATCCATTCATTTTATTCCAGAGTTCTAAAACTTCAGGATCATGAGCTTCCCATTTCTGAAGCATTTCACGAGCTTCGATAATAAATTGAGACTGATTCTCAGCTTCCTTTTGTGTTTTTCCTTGCGATATTAATTCTGCTACTTGTTTTTTATATTCCTTATCAAACAAAACATAAAAATCTCCAACAAGTTTATCTCCTTTTTTTCCTGCTTTTTCGGGTGTAATGTTATTACCCCATTTTTGCCATGCAAGCATTGACTTGCAAATGTGAATACCTCTGTCGTTTACCAAATTTACTTTTGTTACTTTGTTACCATTTGCTTTTAAAATTTCTGATAAACTATGTCCCAGTAAATTATTACGAATATGCCCTAAATGTAATGGTTTATTTGTGTTAGGAGAGGAGTATTCTATTAAAATATTTTTATTGTCAGATGAATCAGATTTATTATTGGAAATTATTCCATTTAGTTTACTAATCCAAAATGAATTTGAAAAACTAATATTTAAAAATCCTTTTATTACTTCGTAATTGCTTATTTCTTTTAAAGAATTTTTAAGAAAATCTCCTATTTCAGTTGCCGTTTGTTCAGGAGATTTTTTAGAAAGTTTTAAAAAAGGAAATACATTAACAGTATAATCACCGTTAAAATCCTTTTTTGTTTTCTGAATTTGTACTTGCTTTATTTCAATTTCCTGAGAATATAAATTCTTAATGGCTATACAAAACTCGGTACAAAGAAAATTTTCAATTGTCATTTTCTGTTTTT